>NZ_JBFBIK010000022.1:57868-77567 GCF_040685555.1 Sphaerisporangium sp. NPDC088356 | reverse complement strand
CAGGAGCCGGCGAACCGGCTCCTGCGCGGCGTGGCCGTACGCCATTGGCGTCGCCGGCCCGTCCGTCTCAGGCGTCATGGACATGCGGCCGGGTCGAAATGTCGTCGTCGTCCAGGAGTTCGACGGTGATGTACCGGATCGGTGCGTCACCGATGTTCTCCAGGTCGTGCACCAGGGTCTCACCATTCCGAAAGGTGAAGTACTTGACCTGGTTGCGGTCGTGGACGACCTCGGTGATGGTGCCGTCGGAGACTCGCTGGACGACCGGGCCAGGGTCGGCGGCCACCCAGAAGTAGTCGATGGAGTGGATGTGGAAAGGTGCCCGCTGACCGGGGACCAGCGCGAGTTCCCACACCCGCACCCGCTCGTTTTCGAACAAGAGGGTGGTGCCTACCACCCTGTTTTCCGGCGCCTTCGCGAGCTCGTCGGCGAACTCTGTGACGTCGAATGTCGTACTGGCCTGGGGCATGATGGCCTCCCTGCTCGGCGATGTTGATGCCATACGGGTCGGTGACCGGGGTGACCCGGAGGGATCGCGCACCCGGTACCGCGGTTGTCACGGGGTCCGGGCAGCTCAGATGCTGATCATCGTGCCGCCGTTGACCCAGTAGTCCGATCCGGTGACCTGGCGGGAGACGTCGCTGGCGAGGAAGAGCACGGCATGCGCCACGTCCTCAGGCAGGCCGATGCGCTGGATCGGCATGCGCCGCACCTCGCGGACGAACTTGTCGATCGCGTCGTCGCGGTCCTTGGCCTCCAGGAACTCCACCAGGTAGTCGGCGAACCCGCCGGGGCGGTCCCAGATCGGGGTACGGGTCGGGCCGGGGGACACCGAGTTGACCCGGATCTTGCTCGGCCCGAACTCGATGGACAGCGTCTTGGTCAGGTTGAGCACAGCCGCCTTCGAGACGCTGTAGTCCGCGAAGAAGACGTCGGGCTGGCGGCCCTCGTCGGAGGCGATGGAGACGATGGATCCACCGCCGTTGCTCTTCATCACCGGGATGGCGCTGCGGCAGGCCCGCACCATGCTCATGAAGTTCACGTCCATGACGTGCCGCCAGTCCTCGTCGGACACGTCGAGAAAGCTGTCCCGCGCCGGCGCGATCGCGACGTTGTTGACGAGAATGTCGAGACGACCGAAGGTGTCCACGGCGGCGTCCACCGCGGCGGCCGGGCCGGTCGACTCGGAAAGGTCCACCTTGAACGGGAGTATCTGGTCCTCACCGCCGAGCGCGGACAGTTGGCTGGGGTCGAGGTCGGCGCCCACGACCTTGGCACCCTCCTGGACGAGCATGCGTGCGATCGCGTGCCCGATCCCTCCGCCCGACCCCGTGACAAGGGCGACCTTGCCCGTCAAGCCGTAGTCCATCTGGAGCCTCCTTCTGAAGCTTTTGTGGCTCGCTGAACGTAACCGCCGCCGTGGAACCCATGCTTCGTCCGCAGCCACAGCATTGCGGCGCAAGTGTTGGGTCTTGGCATCAAAGGCAACCGCGGCTACGTCGCTACCGTGTTTGCACATGGACAAAGACGCGGAACGGCACCCGCGACCAGGTTGGGAAGGCCGCTACTTCGAGGATTTTTCGGTCGGCGATGTCTATCGGCACCCCCTCGGGCGCACGATTACGCAGACCGACAACATCTGGTTCACGCTGCTCACCCAGAACACCGCTCGGCTGCACTTCGACCATGTCTACGCCGCCCAGACGCAGTTCGCCCGGCCCCTTGTCAACTCGGTGGTCACGCTAGCCCTGGTCACCGGCCAGAGTGTGCTGGACGTCTCGTTCAACGTCATGGCGAACCTCGGTTGGGACCGGGTCCGGCTGCCCCGTCCGGTCTTCGAGGGAGACACCATCTTCTCCGAGTCCGAGGTGCTGGCGGCTCGGACCAGCGCGAGCAGGCCCGAGGTGGGCGTCGTCACCGTGCTGACCCGGGGCTTCAACCAGGACCGGGACGTTGTCATCACCTTCGAGCGCACTCTGCTCGTGTACCGCAGGGGACACGGCCCGACTACACCGGTGCTCGACTAACTCAAGGAAGGCGCGCAGTGTTTCTCAGCGACGACGAAGAAGAGATTGTCAAGACAGTTGCCACCTTTGTGGACCGCGAGGTCCGCCCGGTGGTACGCGAACTGGAGCACGCCAACGAATACCCGGGCGAACTCATCGAGCAAATGAAGGCGATGGGCATTTTCGGGATGGGCATTCCCGAGCCCTACGGCGAATTCTCCGTGTCCACCGCGTGCTATGCCCGGGTCACCGAGGAATTGGCTCGGGGCTGGATGTCGCTCGCCGGCGCCTTCGGCGGCCACTCCGTGGTTTCCAAGCTGATCGTCCGGTACGGCACCGAGCAGCAGAAGCGCCGTTACCTTCCGGGCATGGCAACCGGCTCCATCCGCGCCACTATGGCGCTGACCGAACCGGACGGCGGGTCCGACCTGGCGAACATGCGCACCGCGGCCAGCCTGACCGATACCGGCTGGCGGCTCAATGGTGCCAAGACCTGGATCACCAACGCCCGGCGCTCGGACGTGGTCGCGGTGCTGTGCCGGACCGACCCGGCGGCCACGCCCGCGACCGACGGCATGTCCATCCTGCTCGTGGAGAAGGGCCCCGGCTTCACCGTCTGCCGGGACCTGCCGAAGCTGGGCTACAAGGGAGTCGAGAGCTGCGAGCTGACCTTCGAGGACGTCGCGGTGCCCGCGGACGCGCTGCTGGGCGAGGTGCCGGGGCAAGGATTCCGGCAGATGATGGCCGGCCTGGAGATCGGCCGGGTGCAGGTCGCGGCGCGCGCGGTCGGCGTGGCGAAGGCCGCGTTCGACGACGCGCTGCGCTACTCCCAGGAGCGGGAGAGCTTCGGCTCGCCGATCTGGCAGCACCAGTCGGTGGGCAACTATCTCGCCGACATGGCCACCCGGATCACCGCCGCCCGGCTGCTCGTCTCGAACGCCGCGGGCCGAATCGACCAGGCGCTGCGCTCCGATCTGGAGGCCGGGATGGCGAAGCTGTTCGCCTCGGAGACCGCCCTGTCGGTCGCGGTGGACGCGATGCGGATACACGGCGGGTACGGTTACTCGACCGAGTTCGACGTGGAACGGTACTTCCGGGACGCACCCCTGATGATCGTCGGTGAGGGCACCAACGAGATCCAGCGCCTGGTGATCACCCGCCAACTCATCCAGCGCCACGGGATCGGCCAAGGGTCATCCCGGTAGGGCGCCGACGCCCTCCTCGGCCAGATCATCGACCATCACGGCGAGTTGCAGGCGGAGCAGTTCCCTGGGCTGCTTGAGGTCGACCTCGGTCACCTTCTCGATGGCTCGCAGCCGGTACAGCACGGTGTTGGGGTGTAGGTACATTGCGGTCGCGGTCTGCTGCACATGGCAGTCCGAGCGCAGGTACTCCTTGAGGGTCTCCAGGAGCGCACCATCCCGGCGCTGGTCCTGCTTCTTCAACGCGCCGAGCGCGTCGTCGCGCAGCTGCAGCAGGTCGGAGGTACGGGACGCGGACAGCAGGACCGAGTAGATCCCGAGGCTCTCCGCGTCGATCACCCGGACTCCGGGGCCGGGCGGATCCGGTAGGCGGCGCGAGCGCCCCCGCCGGGCCACGGTGAGGGCACCGCGCGCGGCCTGGTACACCCTCGCGTAGGAGTCGGCCTCACGGCAGGTCTGCGACACCGCGGCGACCACATCACCGCCGCGCACCGATCGGGACAGTTCTCCGGCCAGCTCCTTGATCACCCGTATCCGGGCGGCCCGATCACCATCCGGATCCGCGTCAAGCAGCACGGCGACGTAGTCCTCCCGCCACGCGAGCAGGCCACTGAGGTCACGCCGGCGAAGCGAGCGCTCCACCGCGGCCAGCGCGGACCGGCGCAGCGCCTCCCCGCCGTCGGCGGTCACCGGGCTGCCGGAGGACCACACCGAGAGCAGCACGATGTCGTGCGGCTCGGACAGGTCGTGGCCAAGGTGCAGCCCACGGGCGAGCAGGTCGGCGGAGGCCTTGCCGTCGGCCCGGATGAGTTCGTCGAACAGGTCGCCGGAGAGACGCCACTCGATCTCCCGTGCGGACCGCTCCTGCCAGAGCTCGACGGTGGCGACGAGTGCTGCACGTTCCAGCAGCCGCCGTTGCAACTCGGACGGCGCCGAGTCGGTGCCGGAGGCCCACAGCCGGCCGACGATCTCGTCGCCGAGCGCGATGGGCGCCACCCATGCCCTGGGCCTGCCGGCCTCCGGCCTGTCGATGTGCACCACCGTGCGCTCGGCCTCGAGCCGGGCCAGCGCTTCCCGTGCCTGCGGCCCCTGCGTCCAGACCTCGATGCCGGTCGCGTCGGGCGGTGCGGCGGCCAGCCGCTCACCCGCGGCGTCCTCGATCACGACGTCCATTCCCATGACCGTCCGCAACGCCCCGGCGACGCTGCCCAGGTCGCCGTTTTGCAGCACCACCCGCATCAACCCGCGGTGCAGGTCGTCGACCTGGTCGATGACCTGCTGCTGCTGCTCCAGCGAGGCGTTGGCCTCCAGCAGCCGCGCCATGGCGTGCCGCTCGCGATCGTGCAGGCGGGCCATGGCCAGTGCCAGCCCGCTGTGCTCGGCGAGCAGCTGGCAGAGCATGAGAGTCTGCGGGGTGGTCACCGCCGGCTCGCTGGAGTAGACCGCGAGCACCCCGATTGGCTCGCCATCCGCGAGCATCGGCACGGCGATCAGGCTCCGGTACCCCTCCTGTTCGGCCAGCGACTGCCAGGGGCTGTAGGACTCGTCGTCCAGCGCGTCGTCGACGGCGATTATCTCGTGCGTCCGGTACGCACGACTGGACGGGCTGTTGAAGTACGGGCTGCCCTCCTCCAGCGAGATGTTGGCGTTGGTGTTGACCCGCTCGATGTAGTCGCCGCTGAGCCCCGCGTGCCCGACGATCAGCAGACAGGTGCCGGACGGGTCGGCCATCTGAACAGCGCAGGCTGTGCTGCGGGTCAAGGACGCGGCGGTCTCCGCCACGAGCGTGAACAGTGGTGCCAGCGGCATGCCCTCACTGACCGCGCGGGCAATTTCGATCATCGACCGCATCCACTCCACGAGCTGGCCTGATTCCTGCCGGCCGGCGTCCACCTGCTCGATGTAGGACCGCATCACGCTCCGTAGATTCTTCGTCGATGACGGCACCGCGGTGCCAGACGGGGCACCGGGCACCGGTTGGCCCTGTCAGGGAGCCGGAATGATCCGGAGGTCGATCATGCGCTGCACGACGTCACGCACCATTTCGCGCGAGTCGATGCAGTCGTGGAAGCCCGTCTTGCGGAGCTTGATCGTGCTCCGGAGGTTGTCCCACGTCTGGTTGAAGATGTTGTCCCCAGCCTGCCAGAACACTAGATCAGAAAGCCCATTTCTGGCCAGACCGTATTTATCGACCATTTGGTCCCAAAGGTCATCCTTGTCGGCCATCATCTCGACCAGACTCATGGTGTGCGTCCCGGCGTACTCCATCTTCAGCAGCGACGCGACGTACGGGAACATCTGCCCCCAGCGGAAGGAATCGCCGTTGGTGACGTTGAACGCCTCGTTGTGGCAGGCCTCGGTCGTCGAGGTGTGAACGGCGGCGCGGGCGAGCAGGCGCGCGTCGGTCATCTCGTACAGGGCGTCGCGGCACTCGGGCGCGCCGGGGAAACGAAGCGGTATTCCCAGCTCCTTGGCGATCGAAGCATAGATGACCAGGACCATCAGGAAGTTCTGCGGTGTCCCGACCGCCACCCCGCCGACGCCTTCCGGCCGCAGCGCCGACCACGTCCAGCGCGCACCGTCTCGCTGCCGCCGGCGGAGGTAGTCCTCCTGGTCGTAGTAGAAGATCGGTGGCATCACCCGCGGATCGTCCTCGTAAGCCGGCGTCTTGAACGGCCCGATGTGACAGCCGTACCACTTGCCGCCCTCGAACAGACAGACGTGCTCGAGCCGGTCCGAGGCGGCTTCGACCGCCTCGATCCCGTTGGCCAGCATGGCGAGATTGACCTCGCACTCCTCGGCCTTGGTCGAGGTCCAGGCGAACCCGCTGTAGAAGACGTGCGTCACATCCGGGTGTGCGGCGAGCGCCGACACGGCGGCCTCCCTGTCGAGGAGGTCCACACTCACTCCGGTGTATCGGGGGTGTTCCAGGACCGGCTTGCGGCGGGCCACCCCGACCACCTCCCAGCCCTGCTCCAACAGTTCCGCGCGCACGTAGGTACCGATGAGGCCCTCCGCGCCGAGGATCACCGCCTTGCGTGTCATGTGTCAGTCTCCCAACGTCGGCATAAGGTGGATCTTGAGGTTGTCCCCGTCCTCGGTCGCGGTGAAGGCATCGCCGGCCTGGTCGAACGGGAACTGCTTCGACACGAGGCTTCGCAGGTCGATGCCGGCCCTGGCGATGAAGCGCAGCGCGGCGGGCCACACCTCGGGGGAACCGGTCACCCCGAGAATCCGCAGGTTCTTGGCTTGGACCAGGTTCAGCGGCGCGGGGATGGACGCGGTAGCGGTAATGCCGATCATCACCACCCGGCCACGGAAGCCCGCGACACCGACCGCGAGGGCGAGGCCGGTCGGCGCACCGGACGCCTCCACCACGAGGGTGGGTCCGGCGACTCCGGTGTGCTCGCGGAACCACGCCTCGGCATCGGTCAGATCAGCCGGATCGACCGCGATGTCGGCGCCCAGTCGCAGGGCGAGCTCACGGCGGCGCTGGTTCGGCTCGATCGTGACCACCTGAGCGCCGTTGGCGCGGCAGATCGACGCCGCGCACTGGCCGATCATCCCGCCCCCGATGACAGCGACCACATCGCCGGGATCGCAACCGCCGATCTCGCGGATCGCGCGGAAGGCGATGGTGAACGGTTCGACCATCGCACCCATCGTGTCGTCGATCTCGTCGGGCAGCTTGTGCAGGACCTTCGCCGGCGCGGTGAACACGTCGGAGCCGGCACCGTTGACGTTGCAGCCAAACCAGTCGTGCGGGGTGATGAGGCACTCACCGACCACCCGGTCTCCCGGCGCGAGCAGGGCCTTCCTGCCGGCCTCGACGACGACTCCACTCCACTCGTGACCGGGCACCACGGGATATTCCACGTCGATGACGTGGTCGAGGTGCCCGTCACGAAGCTCGATATCCGACCGGCAGATGCCGATGACCCGCGACGCGACCAAGACGTCCTCGGGTCCGAGCGGAGGAATGTCGATGGTCCCGACGCTGACCTGCTGAGGCCTCTCGCCGATCAGGATGGCACGCGACTGCGTCATTGCTCTCCTTCCCGTCCGCTCACCACTGGGGCGGACGCGGGGTCCGGTGCGGGAATTGTGGGGTGGCCCACCGCGACCGGTACCGGTTGCGAGGGGGGTGGCGCGGCGGGGGTGGACTGTTCGCTCAGTGTGGAGGCCCGGCTGCGGGCACGGCTCGCGACCCGGATCGCCGCGATGTTGAACGCGATGGCCAGGAGCAGGAACGCCCCCCGGGCGAACGGCTTCAGGTAGATGCTGATGTCGAGCTGGTCGAGGCCGTTGTTGAGCACGCCGTACAGCAGCAGCCCGATCACTGTGTGTTTCATGCTGCCGATCCCGCCGAACAGCGAGGTCCCGCCGAGGACGACTGCGGCGATCGCCGGCAGCAGGAGGTCGTCGCCGGAGGATGCTTGCGCCGAGCCGAGCCGGCCGACGGCGACGAGGCCAGCGAGTCCGGAGAGAGCACTCGCGATGACGAACACGGTAATCGTGATCCGCCGGACCGCTATGCCGGACAGTTCGGCGGCCTTGGGATTGGCCCCGACCATGTAGACGTAGCGGCCGAACCGGGTCCAGGTGAGCACGAAATGCCCGATCAGCAGGGTCACCGCGGCGACCAGGACGATCACCGGGAGCGGACCGAGGAACGAGTTGCCGAGCGTGCTGCTGATCGGAGCGATCTTGTAGATGTTCTTGCCGCCCGACCAATAGAAGGCAAGGCCCTGAGCCATTTCCAGCACGCCGAGCGTGACGATGAAGCTCGGGATCCCGTATCGCGCCGTGAGCTGCCCGCTGAGCAGGCCCATCACCACACTGACCACGAGGGCCAGGAGGATGGCGAGCCACTGCTGACCTGGCGCCTGGATCGCGCCCACGATCGGCAGGGTCAGCGGCTGCCCGGAGAACAGTGCCGCGGACACGATGCCGGAGAGGATCGCGACGCTGGCGACCGACAAATCGATCTGGCCGAGCAGCAGGACGAAGGTCAGCCCCGCCGCCATGATGGCGAGTACCGAGACCTGGGACAGGACATTGGTGATGTTCCCTGAGGACAGGAACGTGCTGGGCGCCAGGGTTCCGAACAGCGCCACCAGCAGGATCAGCGCCACGAGCGGCCCGAGAAAGGTCGCGTTCCGCTCGATGACCTCCCGAAACCGATATCCGTTGCGCGGACTACGACTGGTCATGTTGACTCCACTTGATCGGTTTGCGGTCAGTGGCCGGCCTTGAGGATGTCGTGCTTCGACACCTCGACCCCGCTGAATTCCGCGACGATCCGGCCCCGGCGGGCCACCAGAACTCGCTGGGCGAAGGTGAGAGTGGTCTCCGGCTCACTGGAGACCACCAGCACGCCCGTACCTTGCTCGGCCACCTGCGCGACGATGCGCGCCACGTCGCTCTTCGCGCCGACGTCCATGCCCCGGGTCGGCTCGACGAGGACCAGGACCTTGGGTGGGAACTCCAGCCATCGCGCGAAGAGCACCTTCTGCTGGTTGCCGCCGGACAGCGCACCGACCGCCTTGTGGCGGGTGACGCCCCGGATCCCCAGCTTCTCGGTCCACCGGTCCAGGTGTGCTCGCTCCGGGCCGGCGCGCAGAATGAAGCCAGCGAGCCGATGCAGGTGAGCAAGCGTGGCGTTCCAGGCGATCGGCTGGTCCAGTGCCAGAGCGTCACGGCGGTCGGCGGGGATGAAGCCGATCCCGGCGGCCTTGGCCCGCGTGGTCGACCCCGGCCGCAGCGGCACGCCGTCGACGAGCACCTCGCCGCCTGTCGGCATTCCCGCGGCGCCGAAGATCAGTTCGGCGGCCTCGGTATGTCCTGACGCCAGATCCCCGTACAGGCCGACGATCTCGCCACGCCGCACCGACAGCGACATCTGCTGAACGGTGGGTGGCAGTTGGAGCAGCCGGCACTCGAGGACCACCGGCTGCGTGGACGGCGGCAGCATCTGGACGGACATCCCCTCGTACGTGGACTGCAGGACCTCCGAAGCGTCCCCAACGACCAGTTCGACGAGTTCGTGCTTGGTGATGTCCGCGGTGGCCACGAACGCGACCCGCCGGCCGTTACGCAGGACCGTGATCCGGTCGGCGTGGCTCATCACGTCCTCCAGGAAGTGCGTGACGAGCACGAAGGCGACGCCGTCCTTCGCGAGGTCGTGCACAAACGAGAAGAGCAGCTCCACCTCCTCCGGGCTGAGCGACGACGTGGGCTCGTCCAGTACGATCACCCGGGCGCCGGAGAACAACGCCCGGGAGATCTCGATGAGCTGCTGGTGGCCGATCGGCAGCTGATCGAGCCGGGCCCGCGGGTCCAGGTCCAGCCCCACCCGGCGCAGCAGTGTGCTCGCCTCGCGGAACAGCCGGCTCCACGACACCAGGGGACCGCCCTGGCCGCCCACACCGAGCAGGTTCTCCGCGACGGACAACGCCGGGAACAGCGACAGCTCCTGGTGGACGACGGCGACGCCGGCCTCCCGAGCCTGGGCCGGGGACAGCAGCGCGCTCACGCGACCGTCGACCAGGATGTCGCCGTCGTCCACGACCTCCACCCCGGTCAGGCATTTGACCAGCGTGCTCTTGCCGGCCCCGTTCTCCCCGACGATGGCGTGCACCTCGCCTGCGCACAGGTCGAAGTCCACTTCGGTCAGCGCATGCACGCCGCCGTAGACCTTACTGATGGACCGGGCCTCGAGAACGGGTACAGCTCGGTCGGCACCCGCCGCGCGGTCTGCGACGCCGGCCGTCATGACAGAAGGATGGCGTCGTCTTGCAGGAACACCAGGCTCTCGGCGTTCTCCTTGGTGACCACCGGCCCATCGACGACGATCTTCTGCGGCACGGTGCTGACCGCGCCCATCTTCTTCGCCATGCCGATCACCAGCGGGTACATGTGGATCCGGCACGACGAGTGCCGTGCGGTCGCCAGGAACCGGCCGTCACCCACCGCCTTCACCGCCTCGGGCATCGCGTCGGCCCCTCCGATGAGCGTCTTGCCGTCCCGGCCCGCGCTCTTGAGCGCCTGAAGGCCGGCGAACGCCATGTCGTCGTTGTGGAAGTACCCCACGGTGATCTCCGGGTACTTGTTGATGTAGGACTCCCACAGGGACTGGGCGCGGTTGACGTCCCAGTTGCCGAAGTCGGTGGCGAGCAATTTCATACCTGGGTAGTTCTTCAGCGCGTCCTGGAAGCCGCGGTGCCGTTCCTGCGCGCCGGTGAAGGCGGCCGGCCCCTGCGTCTCGATTACGGTGCCCTGTCCCTTGGCGGCCTCGAACAGCGCGGTCGCGACTCGGAATCCCATGTCGTACGAGCTCTGCTCGACGAAAGTGAGCGCGCCGATGGTCTCGCCCGGCGGCGCCACCTGGTTGACCATGGGGATCACGACGGTACCGCTACTGATCAGCTTCTGGACCGGCTGCACGATCGTGCCGGTTTCATTAGCGATGATCGCTGCGATGTCGTACTTGGCCTGTACGGCGTTGTCGAGCTTGTCGCGCTGAACTTTCGAGTTCAGCTCCCCGTCGACCCAGTCCAGCTTTATGCCGTAGAGCTGTGCCCACTTTTCCAGCGTCTTCTTGCCTTCGGCGTACCAGGTGGCCGCAAGGCCGCCGTTGGTGCCGAGCAACCTCAGGTTCTTGCCGTCGGCGGCCAGCGAACCGGACACCGCCTTGGCGTCCTCACCGCTGCTACACGCGGCCAACACGCTGCTGACCAGCGGCGCGGCCAGCACGCCGAGGCCGACTCGCTTGACGATGTCGCGCCGTGAGGTGCCCTTACGCTCGTAGTGGTTCCGAGCTTCGTTGGCCTCATTGGTCAGGTCTTCGTGAGTGCCCACAGTCGTCCTCTCCGGTGAACAGAAGCATTGCCGGGACGCCCTGTCGCCAGCTCCGGGTGAGTCGGCGCCTCGCTCCTCGTTGCTGAGATGATTCGCGTGACCTGGGCCACAGCGCACTGTTCGGGGCCACAAACTGGGCCGCTGACATATGTTGGAAACGCCAAGCACGCAAAAGGGGCCAAAAGCGACGGGTCGCCGCAGGGCCGGCCTCACGACTGCCGGGGGCAGAACACCGGCCGGGGCCTGGACCACTTCGAGGGCCGTTCGCGGATCGGCCCGCACCGGCACGTAAAAAGCACTACTGGTCACCCAAGCGCTGACGAGCCTTCGCTGGTGTGCGGCGGTGTTGCTGCACTTCCGTGCCGTACGGTGTCCCGCTTGACCTGGTGTCCTGAGGCTCGTGGCATGAGGGACTGTCGTGAGAGGCGGGGACGAAGTAGTCTTCTGTGCCTCAGGTAGGGCGAGAACAGGATCTTTCAGACAGTGACCTTGACGTTGGCCGACCTTCGTATGGATCTCGCCGATGATGGTGAGGTGGGCAAGGACAGCAGACCTCGATCGGATCGGCCGAAACGGCGGTCGTTCACGCCGGAGTACAAGCTGGCGATGGTCGAGGCCTACGACGCTGCGACAGAGCCCGGCGCAAAAGGAGATGCGCCAGTAATGCCCGGTCGATTCGACCGTGACCTTCTCGATCCCTTGGCACACCAGATGGTCACCCAGCTCGGTGACCGCGTTCATGGTGGCGTGCCCTTCCTACACCTTGGTCAGCCGCCGACCCTCTTTCTTGTCGTGCGGCACTCGGGTCACCTTCCCGAAAGCCTTGGCCACATCGATCGCGGCGACTCTACGGCGTCGACGGGCAACCCGCCCCAATTTTCACGCCTGTGTGGCGTCACAGGAAGGGACAAGGGGACTGTTGGCAAAGGCCCCCTGCGATGATCGCAAGGGGCCTTTGAGCTGGGAGCCGACGAGGGGAATCGAACCCCTGACCTACGGTTTACAAGGCGGATCCGGGCTATCTCCTGACCTGCGGCTCTGGACTATTGCCTGGTAGATGAGGGTGAGAGGGGTCAAGTGAGCGCACCTCGGCGCACCTGAGCCGAGACTGGATCACCCACCCATCACCCACTCACCCCCCAAAGCTCTCCCCGCGGATCTCTGTCCGATCCCCAGGGAGAAGCTCGCGTTCGCCTCCAGAGCGCTCGACCACGAAGATGGGAACGCCTTCCTTGACGCCGAGCTGCCTTCGCTCGGGTTCAGACGGCATGCGTGCGGTCACTACGTCGCAGTCGCCGATCTGAACGACGCTCCGCTGGCGTCCGGCCCGGACCCTGGATCCGCGGTTAGTCGTCACAATCAGTCCTTCCGCTCGGAGGACACCCATGGCGCGCCGCTCGGAGTCACGGGATATGCCGTGCATCTCAACGTAGTCGGACTCCGCGGGGAGGCGCTGGTCGGGTCCCAGCCTGCCGCGTTCTATCTGCTCGTGCACGAGGTCGACGAGCTGCTTGTAGACGGGCCGGTCGGCGTCCGGATCGATCACGAGATTGACCGTATGTGCGTAGGTGGCCAGGTCCGGATGCGCGTACGCACGAATGATCGCTACGTACGTACCTCTCCCCTGGAAACGACAAAAGCCCCCTCCCTCGGTCGGGATGCGGGGCTCCGGGTTTTTTGGTTGCTAGGGCTCCGGGTTTTTTGGTTGCTAGAGAGTGATCTGGTAATCCAAGACCGCCCGGTCTCCTGGGATCACGATGGGATCGGCCACCTCGACCACCCTTCCGGCGGCCAGCATCCGGCGGGTGATCGCGAACACCGGCACGCCAGGCCCGATGCCAAGGATCGTCGCCTCATCGGGTGTCGGCATCCTCGTGGCGACCGACTCGGTGATGTCGTCAACATGGATACCCAGCGTGCGTAGCTGGGCGATGTTACCGCCGGGCCATGGCTCATTCTGCGGATCGGCCACCGGGGTCCCCTCGACGTCCGCAGCAAGCAGGCAAGAGCGTGAGGTCTGGCTGGGAATACCCGATGCGTAGAACACGAACCGTCGTTCCAGAACGCGGGCGCCGGCGTCCACTCCGAACAGCTCGGCGAGCCGCTCGTCGGCTACTACCCAGCGGAACGCCTTATCCAGTTTGTACTGGCTCCACGTGACGCCCTGATCAACGGTGAAGCTGGTCTGAGGCACATCCTGCGGGCCAACATCGGCCTGATAACGCTGCGAGGAGATGCGTCGCACGGGCGGCCGTTCGCGGACCCATGTGCCGCCCCGGCCGCGTGTTTCTACCAGGCCGGCGTTCTTCAGGTCGTCGACGGCTTGCCGGATGACGATCTCTGACACGCCGTGCTGTTCGGCCAGGTCTGCATGGCGTGGGAGGCGGGCGCCGGGGGCGAGGGTGCCGTTGAGGATTGCATCCCGGATTTCGGCGGCGACGTGCTCGTAGGCGTGGCCGGACAAATTCGTCCTTTCCTGTCGACCGGTCGGCCAGTTCGAGTGACTGGGTTGACAGGCACCCTACCCTCTGGTCATTGTCGTATACGTTAAAGAATTGACGTAGATGCTAAGGGGCCAGTATGCGAGTCCCTCACGACCCCGCCAGCCATGCATGCCTAACGTACGCATGGCTGGACGAGCGGTACCACCTGATGTCCGATCCGCAGCCTGCCCTGGTGCTGATCAGCGACAGCGTGTCCCAGGGCACCCCAGTTCCGGCCGAACAGCCCGAGCGGGCGTTCTGGGCCGTCGTCGTGGAGCGCCTTCTCTCCCATCCCGACCGGCTCGCATCCGCGTCCTGGCCCGGTGTGGAGATCGCTCTACTCATTGATCCCCGGACCAGCATGGCGCACATCGTGGAGCACAGTGGCCTCGCCTGTAAAGCGCAGCCTGTGGCGACCAAGGAGATCGGCCTCCTGGCATGGCAAGGGCGCCTCAGAGCGCTCCTCGGCGAGAGCGGGGGCGCGGCGTGACGGTCACGCGAGAGGTTCACTGGGATCTGCCCGCGGACCCAGCGGTGGTGGCCAAAGCCCGCCACCTGGTCCGCGAGACCCTCACCTCATGGGGCATGCGCGCTCTCGCTGAGGACGTGACCGTTGTCGTGAGCGAACTCCTCACCAACGCCGTTATGCACGCCCAGCCGCCGATCACGCTGTCACTCAAGCGCGCAGGTCGGGCGTTGAGGGGCGAGGTCGCCGACCAGGGCGGCATCTGGCTGGATCACGGCGGCCAGCTCTGCCCAGCCGACGGCGAGCATGGACGCGGTCTTCACATCGTCAATGCGCTCGCCGACCGGTGGGGCGTCCATCCTGGCAAGGACGAGACCGGCAAGGTCGTCTGGTTCTCCCGCTTGATGGGGTCATGATGGGCACGGTCCAACGGCAGCTCGCTGTGCTCAACCAGGACAACCCGGCGTGGCGGGTCACCCGGCCCTTGCGGGCTGACGGCACCTCGATGGGCTGGTGGGCGTTCCGGTACGTCCCCCTGACCCCGTCCCAGCGCTGCGCAGGGCTGGTCCCGAGCATCGCCCGCGGCGACGTCGTGGCGCTGGCGATGGAGCTCGCCGCACAGGACGACATCGCGCACCGCGTTGGGTACTCGACGGGTCGGCCGTAAGCATCGGCCACGAGACGTTCGTCGTCGCCTTCGACGGCAACGCCGACCACGGGGTGCACATCCCTCGCTGGTCAGGCGCGAGCGGCATCGACCGGATCACGTGGTATCCCGCTACGAACACTGTGGAACGTGCCCGCGAGCTGCGCTGGACGTGCCGGTGCCGCCAGAAGGTGTACTACCTGATGGCGGGTGGGGGCCGGGCGTGGATCCGCCGGCGCCACCGGCCCGGTCCCAATAGCAGGGTGCGGGTTGCCGACACCGAGCACATGAGATACCCGGACGCCGAGCGGCTGTGGGAGCGCCTCCTGCTCGGGCGTACCCGATAAACGGCGCGGCGGGTCTGAGTCTGGGGTGGCGGGGCCCGCCGCGTCTTCCATGTGGGGCGGTCAGATGGAGGAGTTAAACGCGGCCACGCTCACCCCGGCGGTCGAGACCGGCAGGTTTGACCCGTTGAGCAGTCCTGCGCCGGCTAGTGAGCCGACCCTTGCGAGCGGGATGTCCCGCACGTCCGTGAGGTCGGGGACCTCGGTAATGATGTCCGCGCGGCCGGGGCGTGCCGGTGTATGACCCCGAACACCATCACCTCGCCTCGTGGCTGCCGATCTGCCGCGGGTTGACACCACACGGTCTGCGGCATGGTCACAAGACGTGGATGGCCGAGGACGGCATCCCCGAGATCCTCCAGGCCGAGCGGATGGGGCACACGGTGCCGGGCATGCGGGGCGTGTACACGCACGTGTCGCCGGGCATGCGGGCTCAGCTGTCGGACGCGCTGCAACAGCGGTGGGAGACGGCGCTCACCCAGCGAGCGGCCATGAGCTTGCATTCGCCGGTCGCGATTTTGGACAGGCTGCTGCAACCGTTCCGTGCAGGCCGCGCGAAGACGATCTCCCACTCGTCTCCCAAACGATCAAAAGACCCTCTCCCGTTGAGAACGGAAAAGGGCCTTTGAGCTGGGAGCCGACGAGGGGAATCGAACCCCTGACCTACGGTTTACAAGACCGTTGCTCTGCCGATTGAGCTACGTCGGCGTGTGGTGCCCTACGAGTTTAGTCGTATGGGGTGGGCACCGTCACCGATCATCGGTACTGGGTCGGGCGGCTTGGGGCGGGGTCAGCGGCGGCGGCGGAGGCGGGCGACCTCGTAGAGGGCGATGCCCGCGGCTATGCCGGCGTTGAGGGACTCGGCGGCGGCGTTCATGGGGATGCGTGCCACCACGTCGCAGGACTCGCGGACGAGGCGGGACAGGCCCTTGCCCTCCGAGCCGACCACGATGACGAGAGGCTCGGTGGCCAGCTCGACGTCGCCGATGTCGGTGGAACCCGCGCCGTCGAGGCCGACCACGAACAGGCCCTGCTCGCGGTATTCGCGGAGCGTGCTCGTGAGGTTGGCGGCACGGGCCACGGGGAGGTGGGCCAGGGTGCCGGCGGAGGTCTTCCAGGCTCCCGCGGTGACCCCCGCCGAGCGGCGTGACGGCACGAGGATGCCGTGGGCACCGAAGGCGGTGGCGGAGCGGGCGATGGCCCCGAGGTTGCGCGGGTCGGTGACGCTGTCGAGCGCGATGATCAGCGGCACCTCGGCCGCGTCGCGTGCCCGCTCGACGAGGTCCTCCGGATGGGCGTACTCGTACGGCGGGAGCTGGAGCGCGAGGCCCTGGTGGACCGAGCCCTCGGTCAGCCGGTCGAGCTTGTCACGGCTGACCTCGAGCAGGGCGATGCCACGGTTGGCGGCCATCTTGATCGCTTCGCGGATGCGGTCGTCGCTCTCGACGCGCTGCGCCACGTACAGAACGTTGGCGGGCACTTCGGCGCGCAGGACCTCGACCACGGGGTTACGGCCGCCGATGACCTCGGGAGCGTCGTCACGCTTGCCCCCGCGGCTCGGCCGTGCGGGCTGCTTCTCCTGGGTGCGCGGCGCCGCACCCGGGGCGCCCTGAGCGGCGCGTTTCTTGTCTTTGAACCAGTGGCGCTCGTGGGCAGGCGGGGTCGCTCCTCTTCCTTGAAGAGCGGACCGGCCCTGCCCACCGGTGCCCCGTGTGGGGCCCTTCTTCTTCGCGGGCCTACCGGACCCCTTACCCACACCAGCCATGATGCCAGCCTACCGGCGCGATCAGCGGGCCAGTTCCCATCGGGCGCCCTGGGGGGTGTCCTCGACCATCACGCCCGCCGCGGCGAGCTGGTCGCGGATCGCGTCGGCCGCGGCGTAGTCCTTACGGGCGCGGGCGGCCTGGCGCTGCTCCAGAGCCACCTTGACCAGGGTGTCCACGGTGTCACGCAGGCCGCTGTCGGCCCTTCCCTCCCGCCACTGCGGTGACCGGGGGTCGAGACCGAGCACGTCGAGCATGTTCTGGGTCTCAGCGAGAAGTCGTGCCACCTGCTCCTTGTTACCGTGGGCCAGGGCGACGTTGCCCTCGCGGACGACCTCGTGGACCACGGCGAGCGCCTGCGGCACCCCGAGGTCGTCGTCCATCGCGTCCACGAACGCCTGCGGGAGCGGCGCGGCCGCGTCGACGTCGTGGATCACCTCGGCGGCCCGGGTGACGAAGCCCTCGATGCGCTGGTAACCGGTGGCGGCCTCGGCGAGCGCCTCATCGGAGTAGTCGATCGAGGAGCGGTAGTGGGCGGCCACGAGGTAGTAGCGGAGCTCGACGGCACGGACCTTGCCGAGCATCGCCGGGACCAGCAGGGAGTTGCCGAGAGACTTGCTCATCTTCTCGGCGCCGATCTTGAGCATGCCGTTGTGCAGCCAGTAGCGGGCGAAGCCGTCACCCGCCGCCTGCGACTGGGCGACCTCGTTCTCGTGGTGCGGGAAGATCAGGTCGACACCGCCGCCGTGGATGTCGAAGGTCTCGCCGAGGTACTTGGTGGCCATGGCGGAGCACTCGAGGTGCCAGCCGGGACGGCCTGGACCCCACGGGGTCGCCCAGGTCGGCTCGCCGGGCTTGGCGCCCTTCCACAGCGCGAAGTCACGGGCGTCGCGCTTGGCCGAGTCGGTGTCGGTGTCGGCCGCCGCCCGCATGTTCTCGGGACGTTGGTTGGAGAGCCTGCCGTAACGCTCGGCGTAGGACATGACGTCGAAGTAGACGTCGCCGCCCGCGGCGTAGGCGTGGCCCTTGTCGATCAGCCGGTGGATCAGCTCGATCATCTCGGGGATGTGGCCCATCGCCCTCGGCTCGACCGTGGGCGGCAGGCAGCCGAGCATGTCGTACGCCCACGTGAACGCCCGCTGGTTGCGCTCGGCGACGACGAACCACGGCACGCCCTCTTCGGCCGCGACCCGGATGATCTTGTCGTCGAGGTCGGTCACGTTGCGGCAGAACGACACTTCGTAGTCGGACCGCGTCAGCCACCGCCGCATGACGTCGAAGTTGACGCCCGAACGGATGTGCCCGATATGCGGCGGAGCCTGGACAGTGGCGCCGCACAGGTAAATCGAGACCTGGCCCGGCTGGATGGGCACGAAGTCGCGGACCGCACGGGTGCTGGTGTCATATAGGCGCAGACTCACGAACGCAAGGCTAATACCTCGCACGCCGTGGCAGGACTGGTTGCCCGACCTCACAAGCCCGCAAAACGAATGTGAATCCCGAGGCCTTTCCGCGAGGCCGGAACGGCTGACCGCCTTCCCCCTAATCGAGCACCTTGTTCAAGATCATTTGGCTTGGTATGCCCTGCTTTGCCCCTTGCCTCAGCGATGGATTCGTGGAACGCACGGGTCTGCCGGAAATCGGGATCCCCGGGCAACCGACTCCGGACGCTCGCATGGTCACCGCAGCCCCCCGGGCCACTATGGCCTCATTGCTCACGTCGCTACCAGACTCCTGTCGCGTCGGCCGGACTTGGCCGTGGCTGACCGTTCCGGACCCGGAGTGGGCGGGCCACTGGACGGGCCCACGCGAAAGGGGCGGGTTGGGGGTTCCTTCTGAGGGGGTGCCGCGTGGCGTCGCGGTCCGCGCCGGTTACGGCAGCGCCGATTCTGTAGGCTCGAAGCGCCATGGACGTCACTCCCCCCTTGGCGGCAGGCCAGTCCTCCCGCCGGACCGCGCCTCTGCCCGTTCCCGCCCAGCCGACCGGAGCGGCCCTGTTGCTGCGCCGCGTGGGGACCGCCGTCGCGGGCCTCGCGGTCGCCGCGCTGGCCGGCGCCGCCTGCGTGCTGTCCTTCGACGCGCTGCGGTACCTCGCCGTGACGGGAGGAGCACGGCCGGACCTCGCCTATCTCTACCCGGCCGGCTTCGACGCGCTGCTCGCGATCGCGCTGATCAGCATGCTCCTGCTGCGGCCCGCCCGGCTGCTCCTGAGACTCCAGGCCGCTCTGATCCTCGCCCTGCTGATCGTGGCCGCCGCCGCGGCGAACGTCGTGATCGCCACAGGCGTCTCCATCGGCGTCCGGCAGGCCGCTGTGGCCGTCGCCGTGGTCCCCTGGGTGATGCTGGTCCTCGGGCTGTGGCTCTTCCTGCTCCCGGCGAGGCGTCTCCAGTCCGCGAGCGTCTCCGAGCACGAGGCAGCGGACTCCCGTGAGCGCGAGGCGGGCGTCCATGGCCATGCGGTACGGACGGACATCGTGCCCTTCGGGCACGAGGAACGTGACCCCGACCTGGCTCCGCCGCTCGAAACGGGCCATGCCTCCGCCCTGGAGCGAGATTTCGCACCGCATCTGGAGGCCCTGTACACGCCCGAGCCTGAGATCGCCCCGGTGGTGCCGCCGACGCCCGCTCCGGAGACCCCTCCTGTGGACGAGCTGCCGCCGCTGCCACGCCAGGAAAGGGACGGCGAGGCCGACGGGGGCGAGCGGGTGCCCACGCACCCGGTTCCGGCTCCCAGGCACCCGGCTCCGCCTCCTCCCAGGCAGGCTGATACGAGGCCAGCGAAGGCCGACGCCTCCAGTGACGAGGGCGATGCCTCAGAGCCCGGAGCCCCTGAGTGGGAGCAAACGAGCCCGGCGCTGGAGCATGCGGCTTCCGGCCCGGCGTACGCCGTCCCGCAGGTGCACGCGGAACCCGACCAGGGACCCGCTGT
>NZ_JBFBIK010000022.1:0-57770 GCF_040685555.1 Sphaerisporangium sp. NPDC088356 | reverse complement strand
GTCTCGGACCAGGGGCCCGCTGTCTCGGACCAGGGGCCCGCTGTCTCGGACCAGGGGCCCGCTGTCTCGGACCAGGAGCACGCTGTCTCGGACCAGGAGCACGCGGTTCCGGACGAGGGGCACGCCATCCCGGAGCGGGAGCACGCCGTTTCCGATCAAGGGCACGCCGTCTCAGAGCGGGAGCACGCCGTTTCCGATCCGGGACACGCCATGCCGGAGCAGTTGAATGCGGATCCCGATCAGGGACACGCTGTCTCGGAGCAGGAGCACGCGGTTCCTGAGCCGGAGGCTGAGCAGCGGCTGGTGCCGAAGCCGCGAGCGCGGAACACTCCGTCGCCGCGACCGGAGCGGGACCCCGACATGCCGCTCCGCTGGGGAGACCTCGTACGGCCCTCCACCGGTGACGTGCTGGTCCACCCGCTCCCCAAGCCGGCGCGCGATCGCGAGCCCGGCGACACGCAGCCGTACCCGCAGGTCACCGACGAGCCGGCCGAGCGGCCGGCCACGGAGGTCTCGGACGGCGCTGACGAGTCGCCTGCGGCCAACACCCAGCCCTACCCCCATCTGCGGGAGGACGCCTCTCCGCTGCCGTCTGGGGCGCAGGAGGAGGCCGACGCCGGTCCCGACCCGGCCCACGGCGCCGGCAGCGCCGACGAGGAGGAGGCCCCGCGGGCCAGGCGGCAGCCGTACGCCGGGGAGACCGTGGCACCACCGTCCGGACGGATGCGCAGCACCCCACTGCCCCCCGAGGAGTAGCCAGCGAGTCGGGGCACCGGGGACGGCGACGTTCGCTGCTCTGCCTGCGCCAGACGGAACCTTCAGCCGGCCAAGCCCATTCCGCGAGTGCGCTGTCCACGAAGGTTCGTACGTACGACGGCGTCCGCATCTTCGCCCACCCGTCAAGAAGTCGACGGGTGGGCCGTGTGTTGCCCACCCAACCCTTGACCTCACCGGACGGCGGGCCAGCCACCTCCACGAGGCGGGGAGGAACGGGCAGGTCTCAGCCTTGGAAACGGGCGCAGCCTGGGCCAAGAGACGGGCGCAGCGAAGAGACGGGCGCATTCGGGGCCAGGAGAACGCCAGAAGATCCGCCCGCTCGGGGGGAGCGGGCGGATCTTTGAAGGTGCCGGCGGAGTCGGGCACCGTGCGGGTGACCGCCGTGTTTCAGGGCCTGACGGCCAAGAGATCACACTTGGCGGCTCGAACGTCGGCGAAGGTCACCGTGCGGGTGCACTCCGCCTTGGGTCAGACCCTTGTGCGGCCGCGGAGACCGGCCACCAGACCGACACCGACGACAGCCAGAACCACCTGCATGACGAGTTCGATCCAGTCGATGCCGTCGGTGGTGGCGACACCCAGCACCTGGGCGATCGCGGTACCGATCAGAGCAGCGACGATGCCGACGACGATGGTGAGGATCCACCCGATGGGCTGCCGGCCCGGAAGAATGAGCCGTCCCAGAGCACCGATGATGGCACCGATGACGATCGCGCCGAGGATGGTTTGAATGGACATATTGAGCCTCCCCTTGAGGGTCGCACCTTCACGCTGAAAAGGTGGCTACCCGGATTTGGGGCTCTAATCCTAGAAAGTAAAAAGTCCCTGCTCAGCAGGGTAAAAAAAGAGGACGGTGTCCCGCACCGCGCCGGTTGACGGGGCACCGCCCTCTGATTCGCGAGTAGATCGACCCACCCGCCGTTGGGATCCCGCTCTTATGACGTGCCGGACGACCCGACGGTTGGCGATGATCCGGGGCTTGTTGGTGAACTTTCGAAGACGATCGCCGTGGCGATCGCCGCGACGCCCTCTCCGCGGCCGGTGAGCCCGAGCCCGTCGGTCGTGGTGGCGCTGACGCTGACCGGCGCGCCGACGACCGCGCCCAGCGCCTTCTCGGCCTCTGCGCGGCGCGGCGACAGCTTGGGACGGTTGCCGATGACCTGCACGGCGATGTTGCCGATCTCGAAGCCGGCCGCGCGCACGTGGCGAGCGGCCTCCTCAAGCAGGGTCACGCCGGACGCGCCCGCCCAGCGCGGGTCGGAGGTGCCGAAGAGCCCTCCGAGGTCGCCGAGCCCCGCGGCCGAGAGCAGGGCGTCACAGCACGCGTGGGCGGCGGCGTCGCCGTCGGAATGGCCCGCGAGCCCCGTCTCGCCCGGCCAGTGCAGGCCGGCGAGGTGGAGGTCACGGCCGGATGCGAAAGGGTGGACGTCGACTCCGACGCCCACCCTTGGATGTTTCGTGTTCAGGAGTTGAGAACTTCGTCGAGAAGAGCCTCGGCCTTGTCCTCGTTGGTCTTCTCCGCAAGCGCGAGCTCACTGACCAGTATCTGCCTGGCCTTCGCGAGCATGCGCTTCTCGCCCGCGGACAAGCCCCGCTCCTTGTCGCGCCGCCAAAGGTCACGCACCACTTCGGCCACCTTGTTGACGTCGCCGGACGCCAGCTTCTCGAGGTTGGCCTTGTAGCGGCGGGACCAGTTAGTGGGCTCTTCGGTGTGTGGCATGCGCAAGACATCGAAGACACGCTCTAGGCCTTCCTGGCCTACAACGTCACGCACACCGACGAGCTCGGCGTTCTCCGCCGGCACCTGAACGGTAAGGTCGCCCTTGTCGACCTTCAGCACCAGATAGGTTCTGTCCTCGCCCTTTATCGTGCGGGTCGTGATGGCTTCGATCCGAGCAGCCCCGTGGTGGGGGTAGACGACAGTGTCGCCGACCTGGAAAGTCATGTGACAAGTACCCCTTCCGCTGTACTCCAGGATACCACGCGCCAGTCCCCTCCCGGAACAGTGAAATCAACATAACTGCAGGTCAAAGCCTCGATTTGGGACTTGACAACCGCTCGACCGTATGAAACTCAAGTCATGACATGCCCGGTGACCTGCGATGCTGGCCGCGTCCGCGCTCGTGCCCGCCCGCCTCGGAGGGGGGTCCAGAGCACGGATAAGGTTGCTTCTGGCCATGCCCATGTGTATCAAGGAGACCTCGAACTGTGACCAGCACCAGCCGCCGCAGGGTGATCGCCGTCACCGCGCTGCTCGCAGCCGCCCCGGCGCTGGCCGCGTGTGGCGCGGGCGCCGATGCGAACACCAGCAATGCGTACGCCCCGACTGAGGCCCACGTGCTGATTGACAGCAACGGCACCGCCAAGACCTACGGCAGGAACGGCATCAAGATCCCTCAGGCGTTCCTTCTCGGCCCCGATTCGGGCGCCAAGATCGCGGCCGGAGGTTCCATCCCGCTCTACCTGTCCATGGTGAACTACGGCACCACGGCCGACTCCCTTGAGGGGGTGGCGGTGGCCGACCAGAGCGCCGCCTCGGTCAAGACAGGGGGCGCCATCGCGCTGCCCCCCGGCAAGCTGGTCAACACCGGCAGGCCCACCTCCACGGTGATCCTGGAGGGCACGCAGAAGCCGCTGCTGGGCGGTGAGAGCATCGCCGTGACCCTGAAGTTCGCCAACGCCGGCGACATCAACATGACGATCCCCGTGATCACGCGCAGCCGCGAGTTCAGCAGCCTGTCGCCCGCCCCCAGCGCGGTCCCGTCCGCCACCCCGTCGGCGACGACCTCCCCGAGCACCTCCCCGAGCGCGACCCCCTCGGCGAGCGGCTGAGCCCCCAAAGGCGCCACAGAAGGGCTGAAAGCCCTCGAAAGACGCCTCAAAGGGACGGAAAGCCCTTCAAAGCCAGAAAGGCCCGGTTCGCGCGAACCGGGCCTTCTCGCTGCGGCTCAGCCCCTGTAAGAGCCGCTCGCAGGCAGGACCGAGGTCACCCCTCGGCGGGGTCGAACTTGTAGCCCAGGCCGCGCACGGTGAGGATGCAGCGCGGGTTGGACGGATCGGCCTCGACCTTGGCCCTCAGGCGCTTGACGTGCACGTCCAGGGTCTTGGTGTCGCCGACGTAGTCGGCACCCCACACCCGGTCGATCAGCTGGCCGCGCGTGAGCACCCTGCCCGCGTTGCGGAGCAGCACTTCGAGCAGCTCGAACTCCTTGAGCGGGAGCTGCACCTGACGCCCCCGTACGGCCACGATGTGACGGTCGACGTCCATGCGGACGGGGCCCGCGGCGAGGACGGCCTGCTCGATCTCCTCCGCGTCGCCGTGCCTGCGCAGAACGGCGCGGATGCGCGCGACCAGCTCGCGCGAGGAGAACGGCTTGGTGACGTAGTCGTCGGCGCCGAGCTCCAGGCCGACCACCTTGTCGATCTCGCTGTCCTTGGCGGTCAGCATGATCACGGGAACCTTGGAACGCTGCCGCAGCGAGCGGCAGACCTCCGTACCCGGGAGGCCGGGAAGCATCAGGTCGAGAAGCACCAGGTCGGCGCCGCTTCGGTCGAAGGTGTCGAGGGCCTCGGGGCCGGTGGCCGCGACCGCGACCTCGAACCCCTCTTTGCGAAGCATGTAGGACAGGGCGTCGGAGAACGACTCCTCGTCCTCGACGACGAGCACGCGGGTCACTTCGCGGCCTCCAGAGAGTTCGATGTGCTTGGTACGGCTATCGCCGTGCCGCCGAAGGCCGGCAGACGAAGGGTGAAGGTGGAGCCCGAGCCTTCCTTGCTCCAGACCGTCACCTCTCCGCCGTGCGCCACGGCGACGTGCTTGACGATGGCGAGGCCGAGACCCGTGCCGCCGGTGGCCCGCGACCGGGCGGCGTCGACGCGGAAGAACCGTTCGAAGATGCGCTCCTGGGAGCTCTCGGGGATGCCGATGCCCTGATCGCTGACGCTCACCTCGACGACCTCGCCGGCCGGCCTCGCGCTCACCACGACGCGCGTGCTCTCGGGGCTGTAGGCGACGGCGTTGTCGATCAGATTGCGCAGCGCGGTGACGAGGAGCTCGTCGTCTCCCCACACGCGCAGGCCCTCGGTGCCCCCCGCGACCAGGGCGATGTCCTTGGCCACGGCCTTGGTGTTGCACCGGTCGATGGCCTCGTGGAGAACCTCGTCGACCGGCACGCAGCCGGGCGTGGGGATGGGCTCGCCGCCCTGGATGCGGGACAGCGTGATCAGATCTTGGACGAGGTAGGTCAGGCGGGCGGCCTCGTGCTGCATGCGCCCGGCGAAGCGGGTGACGGCCACGGGGTCCTCCGCGGCGTCCTGGATCGTCTCGGCCAGCAGGCTCAGCGCCCCGACGGGGGTCTTCAGCTCATGGCTCACGTTGGCCACGAAGTCGCGGCGCACGGCCTCCACGCGCCGGCGCTCGGTCTGGTCCTCGGCGAGGACGAGCACCTGACCGTGGGTGCCGAGAGGCGCGACCCGCACGGCGAACGTGGTGGTCTCAAGGCCGAACTTGTGGCCCGCCACCTCGAACTCGCTCTCACGGATCTCACCGTTCCTGCGGACCTGACGGGCGAGGGCGAGGAGCTCGGCGGCCATCAGATGATCGCCCTTGACCAGGCCGAAGGCGCGGGCGGCCGAGCTGGCCCGCAGCACCTTGTCGTCGCGGCCGAGGACGACGGCGGAGGAAGGCAGCACGGCCAGCACCGACGCCACCCCCTGAGGCAGGACGGTGTCGGAGTTCTCCACGATTTCGGTGCGGCGTTTGTCCCTCGGGCGCACCGCCACCGTCGCGATCGCCCCGACGACAAACCCCGCCAGAGCGGCCAGGCTCGTCAGGATCTCACTCACGCCTTCGATGGTAGGCGGCCTTCTTCGCTGGCCAGGACCTCAATGAGGCCCCTTTCCTGGAGAGTTCATCTACTGGACGAAGTTCGTTCACGAACGCGCGCGTAGCGTGAGCCGCATGCGCGACGCCTTCCACGAAGAACTCAACGCTCTCACCGATCGGCTGGTGGAGATGACCAGCCTGGTCCGCTCGGCCATATCGAGGGCCACCACCGCACTGCTGGACGCCGACCTCCAGCTCGCCGAGAGTGTGATCTCCCAGGACGAGGAGGTCAACCGGCTCTACGCGGACATCGAGGCCTCCATTTTCGAGCTGCTGGCCACGCAGCAGCCCGTCGCCGTGGACCTGCGCATCGCCATCACCGCCCTGAGGATGGGCGGCGACCTGGAGCGCATGGGCGACCTTGCCGAGCACGTGGCGAAGATCGCGCGGATGCGCCACCCCGAGTCGGCGATCCCGGCGGAGGTGCGCGACACGATCCTGGAGATGGGCCAGATCGCCGAGCGGCTGATCACCAAGACCGGCAGCTGCATCGCCACGCACGACGTCGAGCTGGCCAAGGAGCTGGACGACGACGACGACGCGATGGACAGGCTCCACCGCAGGCTCTTCCGCGTGCTGCTGTCGAAGGACTGGGCGTACGGCATCGAGCCGGCGATCGACATCACCCTCACCGGCCGCTACTACGAGCGGTACGCCGACCACGCCGTACGCGTCGCCCGTGACGTCGTCTACCTCGTCACCGGCAGCCGCGACAACGCCGACTCCTCCTCCTGACGGAGCACGAAGCCTCCCTACGGAGCACGAAGCCTCTCGACGGGAAGACGACGCCTCCCGACGGGGACACGACGTCCTGACCACCACGGCGCCCAGGCGCAGAGAGAGCCCCGGACCGCCGCGGTCCGGGGCTTCTTCCGGTATATGGGTGGGGGTGTGGCTACTTGCCCTGGTTCGCCACGGCTTCGATGGCGGCCTTGGCGGCCTCGGGGTCGAGGTACTCGCCGCCGGCCTTGAGAGGCTTGAAGTCGGCGTCCAGCTCGTACCGGAGAGGGATGCCGGTCGGGATGTTCAGCTTGGCGATCTCCTCGTCGCCGATGCCGTCCAGGTGCTTGACGAGCGCCCGCAGGGAGTTGCCGTGGGCCACGACCAACGTGGTGCGCCCGGCCGCGAGGTCGGGGACGATGCTGTCGTACCAGTAGGGCAGCATGCGGTGGACGACGTCCTTGAGGCACTCGGTGCGGGGCATCAGCTCGGGCGGCAGCGTGGCATACCGCGCGTCTCCCACCTGCGAGAACTCATCGTCGTCGGCGAGGGGCGGCGGCGGGGTGTCGTACGAGCGCCGCCACAGGGCGAACTGCTCGTCGCCGAACTCCTCGCGGGTCTGCGCCTTGTTCTTGCCCTGCAGGGCGCCGTAGTGGCGCTCGTTGAGCCTCCAGGACCTCGTGACCGGCAGCCACAGCAGGTCGGCCGCGCCGAGCGCGAGGTTCGCGGTCTGGATCGCCCGGCTCAGGACCGAGGTGTGCACCACATCGGGCCGCACCCCCGCGTCGAGCAGCAGGCTGCCACCGCGCCGCGCCTCATTCTCACCCGCGGACGAGAGCGTGACGTCGACCCATCCGGTGAACAGGCCCTTCGCGTTCCACTCACTCTCGCCATGCCGCAATAGCACCAAAGTAGCCATGCGCCCAAGCTTAAGGGTGCGCCCGGCGCGGTCACTCAGCCTTGTGCCTGCTGCGTTCGACGATGCCTTCGAACGCGCGGAGGTTGGCGAGCGACTCCCCTCGCTTGACCCGCCAGTCCCACTCGCGGCGGATGGACGAGGAGAATCCCAGCTCCAGCGCCCGGTCGAACCATTCGTCGGCGTAGGTGAGCACGCAGCCGAGCAGCCGGTCGATCTCCTCCTCCGAGACCGCGTCCAGCGGCAGGTGCCCGACGAGATGGACGTCGCCCACGGAGTCGAGGGCGAAGTGGACCCCGTACATGGAGCCGTTCTTGGACAGCAGCCAGCGGTAGAACGCCACGTGGTTCTCGTCCGGCTGGCGGCAGAAGAACGCCTCGACGTGCAGCGCCTGGTCGGAGAGGGTCAGCCAGGTCATGGTGGCGAGCTTGTGCCCGCCCGGCAGCTTCACCAGGAAGGAACCCGGACGCGGTCGCTCGTAGGTGATCTCCGCCGCCTTGAGCGCGGACTCGACAACTGCCTCGTGATCCATACCAGTGCACACTCCCGCATTCCTGTCCGGCTAAACCCTGTGTATCAGGACCCGCGGCGCTACAGGTTGGCGGCCAGAGGTACGCGGTGGAGGCGGGTCATGGCCCCGGCGTAGACGTCCATGAGGCGCGCGGCCGTGGCCGACCAGCCGAAGGCCGCGGCGTGGTCCCGCGCCGCGGTCGGCATCGAGTCCCGCCAGACCGGGCGGTCGACGGACTCCCGCAGCGCCTTCGCCCACACGTGCGGCTCGTGCCCGTCGACGAGCAGGCCAGAGACGCCGTCCTTCACGGCCGTGCGGAGCCCGCCCACCGAGGCCGCCACGACGGGGGTGCCGCAGGCCTGTGACTCCAGCGCCACAAGGCCGAAGGACTCGTTGTGGGACGGGACGACCGTGACGTCCGCGGCGCGGTACCAGTCGGCCAGCTCGTTCTGGGGGGCCGGTGGCGCGAGCCGCAGGATCTCGGGGATGCCGAGGGCGGCCGCCAGGTCGGTGAGGTGGGAGGGGCGGGCGAGCCCGTTGCCGCTCGGGCCTCCCACGCACGCGACGACCAGCCTGGACCGCAGCGACGGATCGTCGGCGACCATGCGCGCCGCCGCTTTGAGCAGGACGTCCGGGGCCTTGAGCGGTTGGATGCGGCCGACGAAGAGCATGATGTGGGCGTCCTGCGGCAGGTCGAGCCTGTGCCGCGCCGCGCCCTTGGACCCCGGCTGGAACACCTGGAGGTTGACCCCGGGGTTCACCACCGCCACACGGTCGGAGGGGGCGCGGTAGAGGTCGATCAGCTCCCGCGCCTCGGCGGCGGTGTTGGCCACGAGACGGTCGGCGATCTCGACGACCTGCTCCTCGCCCAGCACGCGCGCCACCGGCTCCGGCTTGTCGCCGTGGGCGAGCAGGAGGTTCTTGACCTTGGCCATGGTGTGCATGGTGTGCACCAGCGGCACGCCCCAGCGCTCCTTGGCCAGCCAGCCGACCTGGCCGGACAGCCAGTAGTGCGAGTGGATCACGTCGTAGTGCCCGGGCTCGTACATCGCCTCGGTGCGCAGCACGCCCGACAGGAACGCGCAGAGCTGGCCGGGGAGGTCGCCCTTGTCGAGTTCCTCGTACGGGCCGGCGGTGACGTGCCGTACGGTCACGCCGGGCTCGATCTCGACGGTGGGAGGGAGGTCGCGGACGGTACGCCTGGTGAAGATCTCCACCTCCACGCCGAGCCCGGCGAGGCGCTTGGCGACCTCGACGATGTAGACGTTCATGCCGCCCGCGTCGCCGGTACCCGGCTGGTCCAGCGGGGATGTGTGCATGCTGATAGTCGCCACCCGGTTGATCCGGGGTGCGACAGGCACTCGCGGCACCCGACACCACCTCCAGACGGGTTATAACTGTCGGATACTTCCTGAGATTCCCGATAGGGGTTGCACAGCCCGGCGCACCCCCTAGCCGGCCGCACTGGCAGGATGACCACCGGGCGTGAGCAGGGCGGCTGCGCACCAGAGGCGACCGAGGGACGAGACATGACCAAGACAGCGGTGGTGACCGGCGCGAGCAGCGGCATCGGCGAGGCCACGGCGCGCCGGCTCGCCGCGGAGGGCTTCGACGTCGTGGCGGCGGCCAGGCGTCGCGACCGGCTCGACAAGCTGGCGGCCGAGGTCCCCGCGATCCGGCCCGCCACGCTCGACGTGACCTCCGAGGAGTCGGTGGCCGAGCTTGCCGCCTCGCTCGACCGGTGTGACGTGCTGATCAACAACGCGGGTGGGGCCGTGGGCCTGGAATCGGTCGCCGAGGGCCTGGTGGACGACTGGCAGCGCATGTACGAGGTCAACGTGCTCGGCTCGCTGCGGATGACGCGGGCGCTGATGCCCAAGCTGATCGAGTCGGGGGACGGCGTCCTGCTCATGCTGACGTCGGTGGCCGGGCTGGTCTCGTACGAGGGCGGCGGGGGCTACTGCGCCGCCAAGCACGCCCAGACCTCCATGACCGAGACGCTCCGCCTGGAGCTGTGCGGGGAGCCGGTGCGGATCATCGAGGTGGCTCCCGGCATGGTCTACACCGAGGAGTTCTCGCTCACCCGCTTCCGCGGCGACGCCGAGCGCGCCGAGAAGGTGTACGAGGGCGTCCCGAACCCGTTGACGGCCGACGACGTCGCCGACGCGATCGCCTGGTGCGTCACCCGGCCCGCGCACGTGAACGTCGACCGGCTCGTCATCCGCCCGCGCGCCCAGGCCGCGCAGCACAAGGTCCACCGGATCTCCTGACCATGAGCGCGTCACGATGAGCACGGGCCTTTCCCGGTGACCGCCGGGCGCAGAACAGGGGCGGGTGGGGGCAGGCCGGTCGGCGAGATCACCCGGGGGACGACGGGGCACAACCGCCTGCGCCGCTCCGACCGGTGGACCGCCGCGGTGTACGGCCCGCTGCTGGTCTCCGCCGACCGGCCCCTGGTGGCCGATCTCGGGTACGGGGCCTCACATGTCACTACATCCGAGCTTTTCGTACGGCTGCGCCGCGTCCGCCCCGACGTCGAGGTGGTCGGCGTCGAGATCGATCCGATCCGCGTCGCCGCGGCGAAGCCGTACGAGAGGCCGGGGCTGTCGTTCGTGCGCGGCGGCTTCGAGCTGCCGGTGGGCGGGCGCCCGCTGATCATCCGCGCGTTCAACGTGCTCAGGCAGTACGGCGAGGCCCAGGCGTGGGAGGCGTGGGACCTGCTGCGATCCCGCGTGGCGGTGAACGGGGTGATCGTCGAGGGCACCTGCTCGGAGATCGGCCACCGGGCGGCATGGGTGACCCTGGACGCGCGCGGGCCGCGCACCCTCACCCTCTCCGCCCGGCTGGCCGGATTCGAGCGCCCGTCGGACCTCGCCGAGCGGTTGCCCAAGACCCTCATCCACCGCAACGTGCCGGGTGAGCGCGTGCACGACTTCCTCCGGGACTTCGACCACGCCTGGGCGCTGTCCGCGCCGTACGGCGCCTACGGCGTCCGGCCGCGCTGGATGGCCGCGGTGGAACGGCTGGCCGGCACCTGGCCGGTCGCCACCGCTCCTCCGCTCGGCGGCAGGCGCCGCTGGCGTCTCGGCGAGGTCACCCTCCCGTGGTCCTCCCTGGCCCCGGACGAGCGCCCGTCCACCTGAGGCCTCCGGCTCACCGGTTCAGCCGGTTGAGCACTTCCTCGAACGCCGCGTACGCGTCCGCGCCGAACAGCACGAAACGGGCCTCCGTCACCTTGGTGGACGCCTGGCTCACCGTCTCCAGGGCGATGCGGGCGGCGTCGTCCATCGGCCAGCCGTAGATCCCCGCCGACACCGCAGGAAAGGCGACGACCTCGGCCCCCAGCGTGTCGGCCACCTTCAGGGACTCGGCGTAACACGAGGCGAGCAGGTGGGAGCGGTCCTCGGACCTGGCGTACACGGGACCGACCGTGTGGATGACCCACCGCGCCGGCAGCCGTCCCGCCGTGGTGGCGACGGCCTGCCCGGTGGGAAGCCCCTTCCCGTACTGAGACGCCCGCAGGGCGCGGCACTCCGCGAGGATCTCGGGACCCCCGCGCCGGTGGATCGCGCCGTCCACCCCTCCGCCTCCCAGCAGGGAGGAGTTCGCCGCGTTCACCACGGCGTCCACCCGCTGCTCGGTGATGTCCCCCTGCACCAGCGTTATGTCCATAGAAGCTGCGCCCCTTCATGACAGCCGACCCTTTCCACCCAGTCTGTCCAGACCGGCGCGAGGTAGGCCACCACATCCCTCTACACGACGTAGTACTACCCAAGGTAGGCTTACTTGTGTGAAGGGTCTCGGCGAGCTTGAACGCAGCATCATGGACATCCTGTGGGCCCACGGGGCCCCCTTGACCGCCAGGGAGGTCGGCCGACTGATCGCCGATCGCGACCTCGCCCCCACCACGGTCATGACCGTTCTCGACCGGCTGACCCGTAAAGGTTTCCTCAACCGCACCCGTGACGGGCGCGCGTGGCGTTACGAGCCCGGCGCGAGCCGCGACGCATACGTCGCTGAGCTTATGCTGGAAGCGCTCGACATGACCGGTGACCGTTCGGCGGCGCTCACGCGCTTCGCCCAGACGGTCTCGGGCTCCGAGGCCGAAATCCTGCGCCAAGCACTCACGGAGCTGGAAGAGGAGTGACCATGGCCGCTGTCCTTGCCGCGCTCGCCACGGCGTGCGCGGTGGGTGCGTGGCGGCTGGCGTTCGCCCGCTGGCCGTGGCGCGCGCCCCGGGCGGCCATCCTGCTCTGGCAGTCCCTCGGCGTGACCTGGGGCCTCGCCACCGTCGGCGCGATGCTCGCGTACGCGCTGGAGCCCTACGGCGGGGGCGTGCTGTACGGGCTGCGCTCGTTCATCGAGTCGGCCATCTCCTTCGGCATGGGGTACGGCCTGTTGAAGCCGTACGACCTGCCCCGCGTCCTGGCCCTCGTCGCGGGCCTGGCGCTTCTCGCCGTGCTGGTCGTGGTGCTGCTCGCCGCGGGGGCGCAGACCCTGCGCGCCCGGCGCAGGCACCGCGTGCTGCTCTCCCTCATCGCCCGCGACGACCCGGGCGTGCCCGGCGTGCGGGTTGTCGACCATCCGGGCGCGGCGGCGTACTGCCTGCCCGGCCTCAGGTCGGAGGTGGTGGTCAGCGCCGGCACGCTGTCGCTTCTCGACGCCGACGAGCTCGCCGCCGTGCTCGCCCACGAGGCCGCGCACGTCCGCGAGCGTCACGATCTGGTCCTGCTGCCGTTCACCGCGCTCAACTGGGTGCTGCCCTGGCTGAGTGTGGTGCGCAACGCCTATTCCTCGGTCGCGCTGCTGGTCGAGATGGCCGCCGACGACCATGCCCGCCGCTACTGCTCGCCGCGCCGCCTGGCGACCGCGCTGCTCCGGTTCGGCACGGCCGGGGCGGTGCCCGCTCCGAACGGAGCGCTGGGCGCGGCCGGTGAGCAGGTCATGGCCCGGGTGAACCGCCTGATCAAGCCCGGCGTCGCGCTGCCGAGGCGGTTCCGGTACAGCCTCGTCACGTTCTCTGTGCTTCTGTCGGCTTCCGCCCCGCTTCTGTGGATCTATCCCGGCTGACATCCCTAGTGCTTGCTGGAGTTTGCCAGCCTGTTTGCATTTGCAAGCACCGTGATGCAGACTTAAGGCATGGAACTACCGAAGGTCGGCTCAATCGGCGAGTACATCCGCGATCAGCGGAAGCAGGCGAAGATCTCCCTGCGCCAGCTCGCCACTCAGGCCGGGGTGTCGAACCCCTACCTGAGCCAGATTGAGCGCGGGCTGCGCAAGCCGAGCGCGGAGATCCTGAACCAGATCGCCAAAGGTCTGCGGATCTCGTCGCAGGCGCTCTACGTGCAGGCGGGCCTCATCGAGGACCGCGAGCCGGACAGCGACGTGCTGGCCGCAGTGCGGGCCGACGGCACTCTCACCGAACGGCAACGTCAGGTGCTCATCGATATCTACGAGTCGTTTCGCAAGGAGAACCGAGCCGAGGCGCAGGCCGAGGCCGGGCGGACCTCCCAGAACGCCCGGCCCGAGTCGGAGACCTCAGAGGTCGACGCGGTTCTCGCGGAGGAGGGTGTGACCTCCTCGTCGAACGGCCGCATCAAAACCGAACCCAAGGAAGGTTAACCCATGCCTCTCAACGCCGAGGTCAAGAAGCTCGCCGAGTCCAAGCCGTTCTACGCCGTCGCCGGCGCGGGCGACTTCGCGGTCGAGAAGCTGCGCGAGCTGCCCGAGCAGATCCAGCGCCTGCAGTCCCGCCGGGTGGAGTCGGGCGCCACGGCCCGTGACCTGCCGACCATCGCGAGGAAGTACGCCAGCACCGTGCAGGTCAAGGCCGAGGCCGTCGCCAAGGACCTGCCCGAGAAGGCCAAGGAGTACGCCGACACCATCACCTCCAGGGCCGCGATGCTGTACGACGAGTTCGCGAACCGTGGCCGCAAGGTCGTCAGCAAGGTGACGGGCGAGGCCGCGCTGGAGCTCGAAGAGGTCTCCAGCAGCGCCGAACCGGCGACGGCCACCCGCCCCGCGCAGACGGGCAGGAGCACCCGCGGCACCGGCCCCAAGGCCTGAACGCGACAACACCGCATGAGCACGGCCCGTCCCGGAACCCGGGGCGGGCCGCGTCCGTTGTCGGTGTACGGCCCGTGTGCGTTGTGCGGGCACGGGCCGTCCAGCACGTTCAGGCCAGGCCGTGACGACCGTCGCGGACCCCCGGGAGGTCTCCGTCCGGGCTAGGCTGAACCCGGCCAATCACATGACCCCTTGGAGAGGCGATGTTGGAGATTCACGGCTTCCTGGATCTCATTTTCTGGGTGCTCGCCGTCGGCGCCTTTCTCCTGTGTGTCTGGGCTCTGGTCCACGCGGTGAGAACCCCTGCACGGGCCTTCGCCATGGCGGGCAAGCTCAACAAGCGTCTCTGGCTGCTGATCCTCGGCCTCGCGACCCTGTTCTCGTTCGCCGCCGCCGTGCAGTACCTCTCGGTGCTCAGCATCTTCACCATCGCGTCGGTGATCGGGTCGGGCATCTACCTCGCCGATGTGAAGCCCGCCGTGGGCGAGATCGGCAGGGGCGGAGGGAACAGCGGCCCGTACGGGCCCTGGTAGAGCTGCCCGGGGACGGCGCGATCCCGTCGCGTGCCCGTCCCCTTTTGTCGGTAGATGATCAGTTATGAGGGTCTCGTACCGCTGTCCCGCGCCGACCACTAGGCTGACGGCTCATGGTCAATCTCGCCCGGCGGCTCACGCTCGCGCTCGCGCTGACCGTCCTCCTCGCGCCCCCGGCCCACGCGGCGGCCGACGGTGTGAACAAGACGGACGTCACCGTGGAGCTGCGCCCCGGCGGCGTGCTCCACGTCAAGGAGCAGATCTCCTACACCGGACAGGTCCGGCGCACGCTGCTCACGAGGACCCGGTACGACGACGCCAGCGACCGCGTCTACCGCGTCACGGGCTTCAAGGGTGACGGCACCCTCGCCGGCGACACCGTCACGCTGAGCGGCAAGGGCGCCGCGACGATCGAGTACGACGTGGCGGGCGCCGTCACACCGGTCGGCGGCGGCGAGGAGCTGCGCTGGTACGCCGTCAACGGCTGGTCGGCCCCCGTCAAGGACGCCGTCGTCAGGCTGAGCGGCCCGGCCCCCATCCAGAACCTGTCGTGCTTCGCCGGAGACCTGACCTCCGCCACCGGCTGCACCGCGGCCTCCATGGACGAGAGCGGCACGCGGGCGGAGTTCGAGCAGCAGGGACTCGGCCCCGCCCAGGCGCTGACCGTCGTCGCCGGCTTCCCCACGGGCGCCAGCGGCGGCAGGCCGATCCTCGAGCGGCGGTTCGAGCTGGCCAACGCCTTCACGCTCAGCCCGCTCACCGGGGGCGCGCTCGTCGCCCTGCTGGTACTGATGCTCGGCGGCATCGCCCTGCTCTACTGGACCCGGGGCAGGGACGCCCGGATCCTCGACAGCGAAGCGGGCGGCACGGTCACCACGGTGCGCGACGGCCGGTTCTCGCCGCCCGACGGCGTGCGCCCGGGGCAGATCGGCACACTGATCGACGAGCAGGCCGACGTGATCGACGTCACGGCGACCATCGTCGACCTCGCGGTCCGCGGCTTCATCCACATCGAGGAGCAGCCCCGCGGCACCTACGACGCCCCCGACTGGCTGCTGGTGAAGGTGGCCAAGGCGCCCGTGGAGAGCCTGCTCGACTACGAGCGCGCGCTGCATCTGGCGATCTTCGACGGGCGCGACTCGGTGCTGCTGTCCCAGCTCCACGGCTCGTTCGCGGCCGGGCTCGGCAAGGTGCGCGACGCGCTCTACCGTGACGTCGTCGCCCAGGGCTGGTTCGCCCGGCGCCCCGACTCGGTGCGCACCCGCTGGACCACGATCGGGGTGATCCTCACCGGCCTCGGCGTGCTCGCCACCGTGCTGCTCGCCTGGTTCACGACGTACGGCCTGATCGGCCTGGCGCTGATCATCGCGGGGGCCGCCCTGGCCGTGGGCGGGCAGTACATGCCGGCCAAGACCTCAAGGGGCGCCTCGGCCCTCGCCCACACGCTCGGATTCCGCGACTACCTCGCCTCGGGCGAGATCGGCGAGGCGCCGCAGGCCCAGCGGATCGAGCTGTTCTCCCGCTACCTGCCGTACGCCGTGGTGTTCGACAACGTGGACCGCTGGGCGCGCGTGGTGGCCTCGCTGAACGGCAACGGCGGGCAGACCGATCACCTTTACTGGTACAACGGGCCCGCCGAGTGGGACCTGTCGAAGTTCGCCGACTCCATGCGCACCTTCACCCTGACCACCTCGGGCGCGATCTCCGCGTCCCGCCAGTTCCGCCGCTCACTCTGAGCCGTACGAAGCCGCCCGAACGCCCGGCTCCGTACGGCGGCGGCGAGGTCACACCTGGCCGCGTACCCGGACCTCGCCCACGGGCCTGCCTCCGCCGAACTGCGGCGGGTTGGCGAGCGCGTCCAGCTCAGGGGCGTCCAGCCCGAGCCCGAGCGCGCGCAGGACGGCCACCGTCACCGGCACCCTCGCTCGCTGGCCGCCATCCTCGATCTTGACCGTGGCGGCGCGGCCGTCCTCGTAGGCGAACGCGTCGAACGCCTCGGCCCCCGCCTTGAGCATGAGCCCCGGCACCGCGCGCATCAGCGCGGCCTCGGGGCGGGACGTGCCCGACGTCCACTCAGGGTGCGCGCGCATCGCGTCGGCGATCCGCCGCTCGTACGTGCCGGGCCCGGCCAGCATGATCGCCTGGAATGCCCTCGCGACCCCGGCCATGGAGGCGAAGAACAGCGGCGCGCCGCAGCCGTCGACGCCGGTGGCCGCGACCCGCTCGCCGGTCAGATCCTCGGCGGTGGCGCGGATCGCCCTCTGCAGAGGATGGCCAGGATGCAGGTAGTCGGCGGTCGGCCAGCCGTTGACCACGCAGGTCGCGAGCATCGCCGAGTGTTTGCCCGAGCAGTTCATGGTGATGCGGGCCGGTCCACCCCCGCCACGCAGCACGCGGTGCGCCGTCGCGGTGTCCCCGGGAAGGTCCTCGGGACAAAGGAGGGCGGTCGCGTCGAGCCCCGCGCTCGCGAGGATCTTGGAGGCGCCCTCGACGTGGAAGTCCTCACCGGAGTGGCTCGCGCAGGCGAGCGCGAGAAGCTCACCGTCGAGATCGAGCCCCGCGCGGAGCATGCCGAGCGCCTGTAACGGCTTCATCGACGAGCGCGGCGAGGCCGCCGCGGCGACGTCGCCGTGCACGGCCACCGGCACCCCCTCGGCATCCATGGCGAAGACCCGGGCACGGTGGACGGACTCCACGAACCCGGAACGGACGACTTCCACAATCAATGGCGCAGCGGACACTTAATCTCCTTTCGCACCAGAGTTTACGGACGGCCCGCGGGTGCCGTTCAGAGCGGTGGCCGGCGGTGGAAGAATCGGGGACCATGCGTGCCGTTGTTCAGCGGGTGACCTCCGCCTCCGTGGTCGTCGACGGGCAGACCGTGGGGGCGATCGACGAACCGGGCCTGCTCGTGCTGGTCGGCGTGACCCACACCGACGGCCCGGCGGAGGCCGCGAAGCTCGCCGCCAAGCTCTGGGGCCTGCGCATCCTGTCGGGAGAGAAGTCGTGCTCCGACATCGGCGCGCCCCTGCTGGTGGTCAGCCAGTTCACGCTCTACGGCGACGCCAGGAAGGGCCGCCGCCCCACCTGGCAGGCGGCGGCGCCCGGCCCGGTGGCCGAGCCCCTGGTCGACGCCGTGGTGGCCGAGCTGCGCTCCGCGGGCGCCCGCGTCGAGACCGGCGTGTTCGGGGCCGACATGAAGGTCGAGCTCGTCAACGACGGCCCGATCACGCTGATCATCGAGATCTGAGGCCCCCAGGCCGCCCGGGTCAGCGGATGCGGCGGCGCAGGCTCGGGTCGATGGTGACGTTGCGCCCGGCGTCCGGCGGCACGATGACCTCCTGGCCGGCGGCGACGCCCCCGGCCAGCAGCGAGATGTCCACGGGCACCGTGCGCTTCACCACGGCGAGGGCGATGGGCCCGAGCTCGTGGTGGCGGGCCGACGAGCCGACGAAGCCCACCTGGCCCGGCTCGGCGCTGCCCTCGACCGCGGCCTCGGGGTCGCCCTCCCTGGGCGATCCGACACCGAGGGTCACCGGCGCGCCGTGGTGCGGAAGGGTGTCGACGCTGCCGTCCAGGTGCAGGAACACCAGGCGGCGCGGCGGGTGGCCGAGGTTGTGCACCCGGGCGACGGTCTCCTGGCCTCGGTAGCACCCCTTGGCGAGGTGGACGGCGGAGCCGATCCAGCCCACCTCGTGGGGGATCGTCTTGTGGTCGGTCTCGAACCCGGCCCGGGGCATGTGAGCCTCGATGCGCAGGGCCTCGTACGCCCACAGGCCCGCGAGGCTCAGGCCCAGCTCCTCGGCGAACCCGCCCAGCCGCTCGCGCGGGACGAGGAGGTCGCCGCCGATCGCGATGACCCCCTCGGGCGCGGGCCGTGCGGCTCCGTCGCCGGCGCCGGGGGCGAGGACGGTCACCACGGCGTAGGCGGCGGTCACGTCGGCGACCTCGACGCGGAGCATGAACCGCATCTTCTCCAGGAAGGCGACCAGCGCGGCGGAGGTGCCGGGCTCGACGTGCGCCCAGACGGACTGGCCGTCGTCGACGAGCGTCAGGTGGTGCTCCAGCCTGCCCTGCGCGTCGAGGAGCAGCGTCTGCGTGGGCGTGCCGGGGGCCAGCGTGTCGAGCTTCTGCGAGCTGAGGTCGTTGAGCCAGCTGAGCCGGTCGGGGCCGGAGATCTGGACGACCTCGCGGTTGCTCCGGTCGACCAGGGCCTCTCCTGCCGCGAGCGCGTGTTGCTCGGCGTACAGCCGGCCGTAGTGCGCGGCGACGGTGTCATCGGGGGTCTCGGCGGCTACGGCTCCTGGCGTGTCGAGCAGAGGGCTTCGCATGTCTCCAGGCTATTGCGCTCCGCCGGGTTTCCGCGCACTCAGGGGCGGCAGTCGCGGCAGCGGCCGAACACGGTCAGGTGATGGACGTCGGTCTCGAAGCCCAGCTCGCTCTCAAGCTTGGACACCATGCCGGCGACCAGCTCGGGCCGCACCTCGGTGATCTGGTCGCAGCCCCGGCACACCAGGTGGACGTGATCGGCCTTGCTCGCCAGGTGGTAGGTGGGGGCGCCGTGCCCGAGGTGGGTGTGGGTGACCATGCCCAGCTCTTCGAGGAGCTCCAGCGTGCGGTAGACGGTGGAGATGTTGACGCCCCTGGCCGTCTCCTGCACCTGGCCGCAGATGTCCTCGGGGGTCGCGTGGCCCAGCCGGGTGACCGCCTCCAGCACCAGCTGCCGTTGGGGAGTTACTCGGTATCCACGCGCGCGCAGCTCCTCGTGCCATGTCCCGGTCATGCACCGAGTCTACGAGCCCGCGCGGGGGGCGAGGGGGCGGTACGCGGAGCCGGGTGGACACTGACCCGCACGGCGGCTCCCGGATCTCGCGAGACGCCGTTTCCACAGGTTGGGGCCGGCCGGAAATATTCGCTTGCCCGCCCCGCAGGTGCTCGCATAGCGTACGAAGCACGCAGAAGGGAGGTGGTCCGAACAATGGTTAGTCATTATTGGGCTAGCGAGGTGGCTGTCCGCTAGGGCAACGCCAAGTCAGGACCTTCCGTCCAGACGTCGTGCCCTCCCGGGCACTGGTGGCGTCCAGGCGAATCCACGACAGACACCGGAACCCCGGGCAGCCGGCGGGGGGAGATCCCTCCTCCCATGGTCCAGCCGGCCCGTCTCATCAGGAGACGGAGCACGCCCGGGGTTCTTTTCGTGTTCCGGACCTGGTCTCAGCCGACCTTCTTCAGCTCGGCGGACAGGTGCGAGGTCAGCGGCTGACCCTCGGCGGCCATGTCGTACGCGTACATGAGGTTGCCCTCGACCAGGCCGTAGAGCCGGTGCCCCGCGGTGTACTCCTTCGCGGTGGAGGTGCGGGCGACGACGTCGGTCCGCATCTCGATCTTGTTGAACACGACCTCGCCGAGGTAGATCTCCACGATTCCGGTCGGGTGGGCCAGGACGATCTCGAGCTGCCGCTCGGGCAGCGCCCGCCAGTACCCGGACTCGGTGGCGAGGGGCCTGACCATGTTGCCTTCGTCGTCGAGCAGCCACGTCCTGCTCTGGTAGCTCAGGAACGGCTTGCCGTTGTGCTCGAAGGTGATCTCCTGGCCGAACCGGAAGCTCTCGATCGTCGGGTAACCGCCCACTCCGGCGCCCTCCCACCTGCCCAGCAGGAAGGCGATCGGCTCGAGGGCAGGATGCATTGACTGGGAGTCCATGGCACATGAGCCTAAATGCCCGCCTGTACGGCTCGCACCGCGACACCGAACGGGACATTCGCCTGGTGGATCCCCGTCCTCCCCGCATAGGCTCAGACCATGGCACGATCAATGGTGATAAAGGTGACGGCAGGTTCAGACGCCCCCGAGAGGTGCAATCAAGCCTTTACCGTCGCAGCCGCCGCCGTGGCCAGTGGTGTCCCGGTGTCCCTGTGGCTGACCGGGGAGTCGGCGTGGTTCGGCCTGCCCGGCCGGGCCAAGGAGTTCACCCTCGCCGAGGCGACTCCGCTTGAGGACCTGCTCGACATCGTGCTGGCCGCCGGCAAGGTGACCGTGTGCACGCAGTGCGCGGCACGCAGGAAGATCGGCGTGGAGGACCTGATCGACGGCGTGCGCATCGCCGGCGCCCCGACCTTCGTGGAGGAAGCGCTGGGCGAGGGGGTCCAGGCGCTCGTCTACTGAGCCCGGACCCCTGCCGCGGGCGGCTCAGTGGGGCAGGACGGCCCTGAGCCGCTCCTCGCGCAGCCTGTCGTACCAGCTGTCGTCGATCGGGGTCAGCGGACCCGTGGCCCAGCCCAGGAACACGTCGGCGAGCCATGGGTTGCGTGCCAGCGCCGGGCCGTGGAGGTACGTACCCACGATCTTGCCCGCGTGGCACCCCTCGGTGCCGTCGCCGTTGCCCGTGCCCACCACGGTGCGCGACAGCGGCCGTACCCCGGGGCCGAGGCGGGTGATGCCCATGTGGTTCTCGAAGCCGGTGAGCATGTGCCCGCCGAGCCCCGTGTCGACCTCGGCGGCCAGCTCGCCCACCGCGCGGGCGGGGCCTCGGGCGCTCTCGATGTCGAGCAGGCCGATGCCCGCCACCGGCTGGCCCTCCTCGCCGCCGAACACCGACCCCATGATCTGGTAACCCGCGCAGACCGCCAGGAGCGACGCCCCGCGGTCGATCGCCCGCCACAGGCCCCCGTCGCGCCGGAGCCGTTCGGCCGCGAGGATCTGCGGCCGGTCCTCTCCCCCGCCGATGAGGTAGATGTCGCCCGAGTCGGGCACCGGGTCGGCCGACCGGACGTAGACGGTCTCGACGGGGATGCCCCGCTTGCGGGCCCGCTGCTCCAGGATCAGGACGTTGCCCTGGTCGCCGTATGTGCTCAACAGGTCCGGGTAGATCCATACGATGCGCAGGGCGCTGTCAGACGGCACGGCCGAACTCCGCTCGAATCTGCTGGAAGGCTGTGTAGTTGGCGATCACGTCGACGCGGCCGGGCGTCTGGCGGGCGACGGCCTGGTCGAAGGTGTCGCAGAGCTCGAAGGGCACCCCGGCGACGTCGAGCCGCAGTGCCAGGTCGAGCCGCCGCTCCCCCGTGACGAATACGGGACGGCCGCTCAGGATGCGGTAGTCGACGTCCCAGAGCCAGGAGGTGTCGCGGCCGTCGGGCCCCTGGGCGTTCACCGACAGGACGATCGGCAGGGACGGGTCGGAGACCTCGAATGCCTCAAGCCAGCCGGCGGGGTTCTTGGCGAGCAGCAGCCGCAGCGAGCGCCCATCGCGCTCGACCGTCGTGTAGCGCCCGGCGACCGACCTGACCTCACGGAGCCTCGGCAGCGCGCGGTCGACCGGCAGGCCGAACAGCTCGGCCGTCGCCAGCGCGATGGCGGCGTTGGCGCGGTTCGCCCGGCCGGGAAGCTGGAGGTCGAGCACCCAGCGCCGGCGCAGGGGGTCGATCACCGCGTCGTCGTCGAGCACCCAGGTGGGCTCGGGGCGCCGGAACGTGCACTCGCGGCAGGCCCAGTCGTTGCCCTTGCGGTCGAGCGGACCGCCGCACTGGGGACAGCACCACGAGTCCTCCTTCCAGGGCTGCCCGCAGGACACCCAGGTGACCCGGGAGGCGGTCGACGCGCCCCAGGTGACCAGCGGATCGTCGCAGTTGGCGATCACGTGGGTGTCCTTGCCCGCCAGGGCGCGCTGCCACTTCTGGGCCAGCAGCCAGATCTCGGCCGCGCGGTCCATCTGGTCGCGGCTGAGGTTCATCAGGCAGACGATGGTCGCGCCGGTCGTGTCGAGCACCTCGGGGAGGTACTTCTCGTCGACCTCCAGGACGGCGAAGGGCGCCTGCTTGGCCTGCGACAGCGCCGACACGTGACCCGCGGGCATGTTCGCGCCGAAGGCGTTGGTGGCGACCTCGCCGAGCTCCTGAAGCTCTGAAGTGATCAGCCGGGTGGTGGTCGTCTTGCCGTTCGTGGCGCTGACCAGCACGAGCTTGCGGTCGGCGGCCAGCTTGCGCAGCAGGTCGGGCTCCAGGATCAGCCCGACGCGTCCGCCGATCACCGATCCGTCGCCACGCCCGGTGACCCGGGACAGGGTGGCGGCAGTACGCCCGAGGGCACTCGCTAGCTGAGCACGCAGCGGTAGCTGGGTCATGCCCGTGATCCTAGTGCGGCTCGGCCGAAGAGTTCCGCACGGAGGCCGCGAAGCCCGGCCACGCGAGCGCGGCGCTAGTCGAGGAAGGACAGCTCCGCCTGGTTCTCCGCGCCCCCCTCGAACGGCAGCACGAACCGCCGAGGCCAGGCCAGGACGGTCTCCAGCCACCCCGCGCCCATCGTCTGGGCGATGTGACGGACCCGGTCACGCGGCTCGATGCCGATGGCGACGGTCATGAAGTCCTTCTGGATGCCCTCGTGCTCGTCGTCGCCGAGCAGGACCCGCCAGGCGAGCGCCCGGTTGCGGTCCATCTCCATCGACAGCGGGTGGTGGCGCAGGGCCTTGGCGCGGTGCCCGAGCAGCTCGGTGCGTGCCCCGGTGTCCACCGGCCCCGATCCGTTGACCCCGAGGTGCGGGTACGGCCGGCCGGAGGGGTCGGTGCCGAACAGGGCGTACTCCATCGCGGGCGCCGGACTGCGGAGGTTCGGCGCCTGGTGGCCGTACGGGAAGAGCCGGTCGACCTCGTGGACCCAGCGGACCTGCGGGATCACCCACGCGGCGCCCGGACGCTCGCCGGGAGTCGGCCTGGCCTCCCCGGAGGGGTCGAGCAGCGCCGCCGCCACCTCGGCGGCCTTCACCGTGAGCAGGCCCGGGTCGTAGGACGTGCGCAGCGACCACGCCCGCCTGGCCACCGCGCGCTCCACGAGCGTGGCGAGCAGGCACTCGCGGCGCCTTGAGGGAAGCTCGGCCCAGATGTCGGCGAGCACGCGCGGCACGCCCGGCAGCGACCGGTTGGTACAGAAGGCCAGCACCACGGTGTCGGTCCAGATGCGCAGCCACGCCCACTCGGGGGCGTCGGCGAGCAGGTCGGCCTCGCGCAGCTCGAACAGAGTGCACGCCTTGCCCGTCGTGCACTCGTGCCCGCAGGCGGCGGACCGGCGTCCGCGGATGGGCGGGATCGGGCCGAGGAGGGTGTGCTCGCGGTCCTCGCCGAGCGGCACCTGGATGCGCAGCGGGCGGTCCATGCCGTCGGCGAAGACGGCGGCGATGCCCGGCTGGAGGGAGACGACCTGGCGGGACTGCTCCTCGCTGAGGTTCATCGCCGCGCCGACGAGCCTGCGGTCGTCCTCGGCCGGGAGCCGGTGCACGACCTTCAGCGCGGTGTTCTTCACCACGTCGGCGATGAGCTTGGTCGGGATCTGCTCGGCCACGACGATGCCCTCGCCGTACGCGCGGATCTCGGCCAGCATCCCCGCCAGCAGCTCGACCGCGTGGGTGCTGGCCCGCTGGGATCCCCTGTCGCGCAGCAGCCGGTGGGCCTCCTCGATCACGATGACGTGCTGAAGTCCGCGGGCCTTCTCCTGCCGGGCGCGCATCCGCAGGTGCTCGACGATGCGGATGATCAGCGTGCCCATCAGGAACGCCTTGTCCTCGTCGTTCGCGACGTCCTCGATCGCGAACACGACGTTGCGCTGTAAGAGTCCGCCGATGTCCGCGGGGTGGCCGCCCTCGAAGAACCGCCCCGCCGAGCCGACCCTCAGGCTGCGGAGCCTGAGGCTGATGAAGCCCTCGACGTCGGCCTGGACCTCCCTGCCGTACCCGATCTCCTGGATGACCTCAAGGGCGTGCGTCTGCAACTGCTCCAGCGTGGGCACGGCCGGCTGCACCGCGGCGCCCGGGATGCCGCCACCGGTGACGACGTCCCACCCGTTGGCCTCGTACACCCGCTGCAGCGCGAGGGACATGATCTGCGGGAACGGCTCCTCGGCGTCGAAGGCCGCCATGAACAGCGCCCTGACCATGTCGATGTGCGCCTGCACCGGGTAGCCCGGCTCGGGAGCGAGGGGGTTGACACTGAACGGGACGTTGTCCGGCGCCGAGGGGTTGATCACGGTCAGCGGCGCCAGGTGCTCCAGGCGCCCGGCCATCGCGGCGTACTCGGACTTGGCGGGCTCGATCGCGAGCCACGGAATGCCGGCCTCGCTGAGCTGCTCCAGCAGGTGGCGCACGGTCTGGGACTTGCCCGACCCGGTCGCCCCGGTGATGAAGGCGTGCCGGTTGAGCGTCGCCAGCGGCACCCGGAACGACCCGACCGCGCGGTCCTGCCCGTCGATGATCGCGCCCAGGTCGAGCACGGGCTCCCCGGTGTTGCGTACGTCGGCCTCGCTGGTCACGTCGAAGAACCCCGCGTCGAGCACCCGCACGCCGGGGACCTCCCGGCGGGGCAGCCCGGCGAGGGCGGCGAGCGCCCCTGCGGTGGCCGCGAAGGGCGATGCCGCGCCGTCGGCGGAATCCTGGAGGGTCACGCCCAGCGCCTCGGCGAAGCCGTACACGGGCTCAATGGCGGTGGCCCGGCCGAACCCGGCGAGGATGGGGAGCGACAGCGCGCTGCGCAGCCGGTAGGGGTGGTGGCTCATCTCGACCGAGCCGACGAGGACGGGCGCGATCTGCCGCAGCTCGCCGGGGCCCGCCGCGCCGGCCAGCACCCGGACGTTCCACAGCCCCGCCTCGCGGAAGGCGTCGAGCTCCTGCATCCGCCGCTCGGCCCGCTCGGCGTCGAACCGGCTGCGCTCGGAGGCGTCGCCGTACTGCCGCAGCACGTTGAGCTGGGTGCGCAGGTGGGCCACCTCGGCGTCCAGCAGGTCGGTGGGCTCGGCCACGACGAGCCAGGCGAACGGGCGCGACATCAGCGTGACCAGAGTGGACTCGAACAGTGTGGGGCGCAGCAGCTCGTCGGGGCTCGGCTCCCTGCGGCCGTTGAGCGGCGGGGCCTGACGGCCGGGGCAGGGTGTCCACGCCAGGTCGGCGAGGTCGGCGAGCCAGTCGTCGCCGATCTCCACGCCGCGCGCGCCGCCGGGGAACAGCAGCGGCTGCGGCCCCTGTGGCGGCTCCTCGACGGTGGCGCTGGAGGCGCGCCGAGGGGGGCGCGGCGGCGTGAGCGGGCCGGCGTTCGTGATCAGCTCCAGGGGCGCGCCGGATCCGCGGGAGAGCCACCCGATGACGAAGGGCCGGTTGCGCTGTGCGGCGGAGAGCACGGCGGGCAGGACGGTGACGAAATCCCACTCTGCCGACGAGCTACGCGAAGGGGCCGTGATCGCCTGTATGCGATACCACGGACCACTCAGCGGGAACGGCGCGCTGGGCGCTGCGGAGGACACGCTTGCCTGCATATCAAGCTCAAATCCCTAATGCCATTGACGTTTGCCAGGGGATTACCTGTTCAATGCCTTGTCCGCCAGTCGAGGCGCTCGGGCGGCGGGCCCAGATTGGGCGGGAACGGGTCCTCCTCGGGCACGGGCTCGGGCTCCGGCGGGGTCAGCATGACCCGGCGAACCTCCTCGAACTCCCCCAAAGTGGTCTTGGGGAAGGTGAGGATGGCCGGGTTGGCGTCGGCGAGCCGCACCTGCCGCCCCTCGGCCGTCGCATGAGTGACGATCACCGAGGTCGTGGGGAGTTGCTGGAGCTGGTGCGGCTCGACCAGGAACTCCCTGCTGCGGTGGAGCACTCGCTCCTCCCCCATGGCCTTGCTCGCGCTGCGCCCCCACTCGGTGGACTCGGTGATGCCCTCCTTCAGACCACCCTCGCCCTTCTCCTCTTCCTCAGGACCGGTGCGACCGGCGCCGTCGCCGACCGTGGAGGTGTAGGAGCCGTTCACGCCGTCGACGGCCGGGCTGATGGTCTCGGTGAGCTGTGCCAGCTCCAGGCGGTGCTCGGTGCCCATGTGCTCGCTGGCCACCCTGGCGTCCTCGGCGTTGCCGAGGCGCATGAACGCGACGGCCGCGTGGCCCCGGCCGAGGCGCTCCCTGACGGTGGGGGTGAGGGAGCGGTAGGTCAGGACCAGGCCCGTCTGCGAGGTCTCGCAGGCGTCCATCAGCCGGTCGAGCACGTCGCCCCTGAGCTTGTCCGCGCCCGCGACGATGATCGTGTGGTACCAGGGCCGCTCGGAGGCCGGTGACTGCCGCAGGATGTGCGTCAGCGCGGTCGCGACGTACGTGCCGAGCACGCGGTTGCCGAAGACGCCGGCCTGGCGGTCCATGGAGACCACGCGCAGCCGCGCGGGCGGCAGCTTCACCGCCTCGGAGCCGAGGGTCTCCAGCTTGCGGAGCTGGGATTCGAGCGCCCAGGCGCGCTCGATCACCACGCGGTCGGTCACGCCCCTGCCGAACAGGGTGCCGATGCGTTCGAGCTGGGTGGCGGTGAGCAGGCCGTACCGCAGGTCGTCGCGCGGGTCGCCCACCTGGGCCAGGGCACGCAGCGCGGCCGTGACCTGGTTGATCGTGGCGTTCTCGCCGAGCACCTCCAGCACCCGTTCGAGGATCGCGTTGTCGAAGCTCAGGTCGCGGGTGGTGCGGTGCTCCTCGCTGACGCTGACGACGTGGGCCAGCACGTCGGCGAACGCCTCGGGCGGCAGCGTCGCGCCGAGGTCGAGCCTCGGCAGGTCGACCGGCAGGACCCACACCAGGGGGTCGTCGCCACCGCGCCTGGCCAGCTCGATGAGGTCCTTGGCGATCGCCCCCTCGGAGAGGTCGAGCACGGTGAGGTGGCCGCCGCTGTACAGCCGGGTGGCGCCGAGCAGGGTGATCAGCGCGGACCAGCCGGGCAGCGTGCCGCCCGCCACGTCGATGCGGTCGATCTCGTCGGGCACGGCCACGGCGTACCAGGTGAGCTGCCTGTCGTACTGCTCCTTCCTGGCGGCCCACTCGCGGTAGCGCTCGGCGTGCTCCTCCTGGGCGTCGAACAGCTCGCGCTCGCGGCGCTCGCGGCGCTGGTCGGCCCGCGACTCCTGCTCCCTGATGCGGGAGCGGAGCGCCCGCTCGCCCTGGTGGACGGCGTACCCGCAGATCGTGGCCACGCCTCCCGTGGCGACCAGCCCGATGACGACGAACGGCCAGCCGATCATCTCGCTGACGCCGAGGCCGAGGATGAGGATCGCGAGGATGCCCATGAAGATCCCGACGATCTTCACGGGGCGGTTGAGCAGGTCCTCCTGGAGGCGCTCCCTGCGGACCCAGGCCGGGTCGACCGGGGCGGGCTCCTCGGAGATCTCTCCGGGCGAGGGGCGCCTTGGCGGCGGGCCAGGATCGGGGTACAGCATCGCGTACTGCCAGCCCAGATAGATCCGGTCAGCCTGCAGCTGCGCATGCTCTGGGTGCACGTCCGCCACCGGACCTCCACCTGTCAATGGTCGCGCTTCGCTGGGGAGCTTGCCGGCCCCATGCCCGTGAACTAGCTCTCCGACTGTGACAGCGTATGAGTTAGACCCCCTATAGGGGCAGGGTTCTCGCCATTCGGACCAGATTCCTGGCATCCCGCCCGTCTAACGGGACGAACGAGTCAGATGGGAAACCGTTCACGATTACGATCGTGTGGCATGACGTCCTCCGTCCCCCGCGGCAGCCGTCGCCGGCGGCCGATCCTGGTCCCGGCGGTCGTCCTGCTCGCCGCCGCGAGCCTCGGCGCCGTGGCCGCGCTGGGCGGGCTGAGGGAGGCCCCTCCCGAGAAGCCCCCGCGGCGGGCGGCAGGCCAGGAGATCGACCAGGACGTGTTCCGCACGAAGATCGAGGACGCGGTCGTGCACGACGTGGCCTTCGACGCCGACGATCCCTCGGCGCCCAAGCACACCGTCCTCGACCTGAGCCTGAAGATCTACAACAACGCGGAGGTGAGCGTGCCTCTGGCGTACCTGGAGAACTCCCTGCTGCGGGTCGTGTCGCGCGACGGGGAGAAGCTGATGGTCCCTGGGAGCATGCCCGGCGCCGGGGACACCTGGCTGTACGACACGACGGTGCCGGGCGACGGCGCCCCCAGCAGGCTCCTGCCGCCGAAGCGGACCTCGTCCGTGGTGCTCCGGCTGCGCAAGCAGAGCTCGTCGGAGACCGAGCCCGGCGCCGACCAGTACCCGGACCTCCTGGACATCGACGTCGGCAGGTACGAGAACCACGAGGATCACCTGACCGGACACCGCACCGCCCAGCTGGTGAGGGGCGACGACGACAAGCCCGAGATCGTCGCGCAGGTCACCCTGCCCGTACGGAGGGCGGCGTGACCAGCGGGGGCTCTCACGGGCGGCGGTTGCTTCGGCGCCTGGGCAACGGGGCCGTCGCGCTCGCCATCGGCGCCGCGGCCGTCTACGCCCACACGTTCACCATGGACAAGGAAGATCTGGACGCCCCGCTGACCTCCCGCGCGGCGGCCGGAGGGGTCGCCTCGACCGGCAGGTTCAGCGCCAGGCTCGGCAAGGTCGTGGCCGCCTCGTCCCTGACACTGCTCACCACCGGCACCGACCCGGACAGCGGTCACGTGAAGATCAGGAAGTCGACGCGCGTGGGCACCCGAGACGTCTTCGTCGTCGCCTCGGTCAGCGCGACCTCTCCGGGGGAGCCGACACGGCTGGAGAACGCGTGGCTCCGGACCGCGGACGGCATCGACTACACGGCCACCGACCGCGTCGACCCCGCCTTCACGCTCGCCCAGCGGCCGGTGCAGAAGGGCTGGTGGGTCGACGTGGTCTTCGTGTTCGAGGTCCCGCCGGAGGCGGTGCGCGGGGCCTCGATCGTCGTGTCCGCGCCCTCCTCGAACGGCATCTACGACCAGATCTACCCCAACCGCTACAACCAGCTGCTCCCGGAGGCCGCGCTGGCCCTCTCGGCCGACGACATCGACGACGTGAAGACCTCATGGCAGCTGGTGGCCGAGGAGTGAGCGCTTGAGCGAGACGCAGAGGACCACCCCAGGGCCGGAGGACTCGTCGTGGGACGCCTTCAAGCCGGTCAACCGCGATGCGACCTCCACGGGCTCCCTGCCCGCCGTCTCACCCGCCTCCACAGGCTCATGGCCCGCCGTCTGGACGGCCGCCACGACTCCGCCGACGGGTTCGGAGACGGCTCCCCGGACGCCTTCGCGGCGGCGGCTTCCGCGTGCGCTGCGCGGCGTCCTTCTCTTCCTCACGGCCGTCGCGCTGGTCGCGGTCACGATCGGCGTGCAGTGGCGGGATCGCTCCGCGTGGGTCGCCGACAGGTATCCCGCCGAGGTGGTCAAGGACGTCCCGCCCGGGCAGAGCGTCGCCCTGCACGGCATGCGCTGGCAGGTCAGTCTGGCGCCGGGCCCCCGGTCGCCCGGCGGCGACCCCGCCGCCACCTCACTGGTCGCGACCGTCCAGGTCACCCCGCTCTCGGCCCGGGACATAACCGCCTACCGCACCCCGGACTTCCAGACGCGCGACAGGGCCGGCGGTGAGTGGGAGGCCCTGCCGGCCGGGTCGCCGACGTTCTTGGACCTGAAGGTGGGGCAGACGTCGCGGTTCACGGTGGTCACGGCCGTGCCCAAGGCGCTCGGGGACACCGCCGAGCTGGTGCTGAGCTACTCGCCCCGCGAGACGCTGCGCTTCGCACGCTGACGCGTCGCCGCGACGTCGAAGGTGGCCGCGAGCAGGCAGAGCGTCAGCGTGGTGAACAGCAGGTCCCGGCCGAAGTTGGACGGGGATCTGGTAGACCTCCCATTCGAGCTGGCGGTGGGCGGTGCCGATCAGGTAGTACACCCCTCGCTCTGCGTAGTCCGCGCCCACGTGGAGCAGCATGTAGCACAGGCACATCACCGTGAACAGCGGAGCACCGCCCCGCAGGGTCAGCCGCAGGGCGTTGAGCACCGGGGGCCACCTGTCGAGGCCCGCACGCACGTACAGCATGCGCGTGCCACGCCGGGTCAGCCGGTGGGTGCGTCGCTCGACCGCGCCGACGGCCCGCTCCAGCGAGGTGCCCCTGATCAGGGCGCGCCCGTCCTCGGAGTACGCCCCGTAGACCAGGATGGCCAGAGTGAGCCAGGTGAGCGGCACCACCAGTCCCTCGACGATGTGGGGACGCATGTCGCCCAGCCACTCCATCGCGGTGCGCCAGCCCGGCACCGCCGCTTCGAGCGCGGCCCAGTGGTCGTTCCACCATGCCGTGGCGACCCGCCGCCCGAGCCACCCCGAGCGGTTCTCGGCCACCGTGAACACCAGGACGGCGCCATAGAAGGTGTACGCCAGCTCACAGAAGGCGACGCCGAAGGCCAGTCTCGCCCCGCCCCTGCGCTCGTGGAGTGCCGACAGCACGTACCGGGCGACCATGGCGACGGCCGTGAAGACGATCGCCACCTTCAGGTCGAGCAGGAGGTTGGTCCCGGCGTCGGGGCGCACGGGCTCGGCCGGCGTCCCCTGTCCCGCACCCAGGGCGTTGTTCAGCAGTGCGGCGGTGTAGGTGTCGTACTGGTCGGCGTAGCGCTCCAGGTCCGCGCCCACGAACTCGCGCGCGTCGGCGGTCTGCCAGCCCCACGCCAGGTAGATGGCGACGAAGACGATGATCGCCCGGCCTAGCCCGGTGAGCAGCGGCTCGCCCCCGGCGCCCTCGGCCCGCCGGGCACGCGTCTCCGTCAGCACCCCGCGCAGCGAGTGCAGCATGCCGACGGTGACGATCATGCCGAGCATCACCATGACGATGAAGATCAGCATGACGCCCGCGAGCCGCCACTGCCGGAAGGAGCCGTGCGACAGCTCGGACCCGGCCACGAGAAGCCCGAAGCGCCCCAGCTTGCCGAGGGTGAACCACAGCACGAGCGGGACGAGGCGGCGCCCCCAGATGGCCAGCGTGTAGAGCGGCAGCCCGTACGGCGACCGCCTCCACCATCGGACGGCGGAGGACGCCTGCGGTGACCCAGCCCCCAAGGCCAGCGTTTCGGACATCGTGGGCATGTTATCGATCACGTCCCAAAGCCCGCAGGGCATCTCCACAACCGGCGGTCAGGTTTCGCCACTCCCGGGAACACCGTTTCCCCGGACCTTTGCCGGGTCCCTGCATAGTTGCGGACTTGTAGCGCTCATTGGTGGGACCAACGAGGCGGAAGGGGAACAAGCAACGACTACCATCCTGTGGCATGACGTCCACCCCTACGAGCGGCGGTTCACGACGGCGACCGGTCCTCCTGCCGGTCCTGGCCGTTCTGGCGGCCGCGACCGTGGGAGTGGGCGCCGCCTTCGGCGGCCTCGAAGACGCCCCGAAGGAGAAGCCCGAGCAGCTCGGTAAGGGCGCGGAGGTCGACCAGGGGCGGATGACCACGCTCTTCGAGGACGCCGTCGTCCGCCCCGGCGGCAAGGACGGCCTCGGCATCTCCGACAAGCGCTACCTGCAGATCACCATGAAGGTGACCAACACCTCCGAGGCGACGTTCATCGCCGAGATGATGAACTCGGCGCTGGTCGCGGTCAGGGCCGACGGGAAGCCCATCAAGGAGGCCCGCCCATCGGCCACGACGCTGGGCCCCCGCGTCGTGACGATCTCAGGCGGCCACACGTACGGCCAGCTGCATCCCGGGGTGCCCGCGACCGTGGTCATGGCATTCGAACTGCAGGCGGGCCAGCAGGCCCCCAAGAGGGTCGAGATCGACGCCGGCACCTACGAATGGCACGAGAGCTTCACCTACCGGACCCACTACTGGGAGCGGGTGGAGGAGCAGGAGCCGCTGACGGCGGAGGACCGCAAGAAGGGCGCCACCGCCAGTTACACGCCCAAAATCATCGCCCAGGTCGACCTGCCCGTCCGCGTGGAGGAGGTGTGATGGGCGCCTCCCGCAGCCTCGTGCCCGACGCGCCCCCCACGGCGCCCGCGCGTCCCGAGCCGCCGCGCCGCCGCGTTCCGCTCTGGCGCAGGACGGTGAGCGCGGTCGTCGGGCTCGCGCTGGTGTGCGCCGCGGTCTACGTCCAGACGTACGTGCTGACGGTCGACCAGAGGAGGGCCCCTCTGACCGTGTCCGGCGGTATGCACCAGGAGCTGCGTACCTCGCACTTCTCCGCCCGCCTCGAACGCGTGGAGTTCGCCAGGTCCGTACGGGTCAAGAAGCAGTACGGGACCGAGGAGGCCACGGCCGACCAGGTCTTCCTGATCGCCAAGGTGGGGCTCACCTCACCCCGCCGGCCCCTCCGGATCACCGCGCACGTGATCACCGCCGACGGCCTGCGCTTCGAACCCACCGACCGGGTGGACGCCGGGGCGACGCTCGGGGACAAGTGGATCCAGCCGGCCTGGTGGCGCTCCGGCTTCTACTTCTTCGACCTCCCCGTGGACAAGGTCGCGGGTGCCCGGGTCGTCGTCGCGGAGCCCGCGACGTTGTTCGGCACCGACTACATGCCGGAAATCGCGCTCGATCCCGGTCTCGACCAGGCGAAGGCCCGCCAGCTGACCGATGCCGCGAAGGACGTCTACGAGGTGAGCGGCTGATGAGCGACCAGAATCCCGACGACACCGGCGTCTGGAGCCCTCCCGCCGCCGAGCCGTCCTGGTTCACCCCCTCCAAACGCCTGCCCCGCCCCGACGCCAGGGTCTGGCCTCCGCCCGAGCCGGAGCCCAGAGGCAGCTCCACGGTGCCGATCCCCGTGATCCAGGACGGGCCGGCCCCCCGCCGCCAGCCGTGGCCGCCTCCCGCGCCGTCCCCGGCGGCGGTTCCGGCCCCCTTCGAGGCGCCGTACCCCGGGCCCTCGCCGAGCGCGCCGGTCGCGCAGGCTTCCCCGCCCGCGCAGCCCTCGCGGCGGCGTCGGCGCCCGATGCCGAAGGCGGTGAAGATCGGCGTGCAGCTCGCCGGGGCCGTCGGGCTGACCGCCGCGTTCCTCGCGATACGGGGGTACGACGCGCTGAACCGGTTCGAGAAGAGCGTCCCTCCCGCGCGGGTCCAGCAGGTGTCGCCCGGCCAGGAGGTGCCGCTGGCGGACGCGAAGTGGCGGCTCCTCGGCATCGCCGTCGTGCCGGACCAGCGGCCGGACCTACCCGACCGCACCATGATCCAGATCGACGTGCAGGCCACCGCGCTGAACGCCGAAGGCACGAGGTACTCCTACAGCCTGCCCGGCTTCTACATGGCCGACAAGGCGGGCCGCACGTGGACGGCCGAGCCGCGGAAGGTTCCCGACGAGCTCTCGCCCGGCGTGCCGGGACGCTTCACCCTGCTGAGCGCGGTCCCGAAGGAACTGGTCGACCAGGTCGAGCTGATGCTCTGGCCGAGTCTCTACGCGGGAGAGCGGGAGGCGGGGCCGGCGCTGCGGTTCGGTCGCTGACCGCCGCGGCGCGCCGCCGTTCGGCGGAGGCGGCGACGTCGAAGGTCGCCGCCAGCAGGCAGGTGGTGAGCACGGTGACCGCGAGGTCCACCGCGAAGTTGATCGGCACGAAGACGACGTCCCAGTAGAGCACCGGGTAGTCGTTGCCCGCCAGGTACTGCAGACCGCGCTGCGCGTACCCCTCGCCGACCTTGATCGCCGCGAAGCAGAGGGCGAACATCCCGAACAGCGGCGCGCCGCCCCGCACCACCAGGCGCACGGTGTTCGCCAGCGCCACCCAGTGTGCCCAGCGGCCGAAGAACCGCGTCAGGGTCTGGCGGGTGAGCGAGTGGGTGCGCGCGGTGATCGCCTGTCCGGCCTGCGCGGCCGTGGTCTCCAGCTTCGTGCCCTTGATCACGGTGCCGGCGTCCTCGGCGTACGCGCCGTACATGAGGATCGCGACGGTCAGCCAGGCGGCGGGCAGCACCAGCGCGTCCCAGGCGTACGGCTTGACCGCGCCGACCGCGCTCCAGAACGCCTCCCAGCCGGGGACGTTGACTTCCAGGCCGGCGATGAGGTCGTTCCACCAGGTCATGGCGGCGCGGCTGCCCACCCAGTCACCACGGGAGGCGACGACCTGCGCGCCGTAGTAGAAGAAGGAGAGCTCGCAGAAGGCGACGGCGAGGGCCGTGGAGCGGCTCCCCCGCTTCTCATGCCAGATCGTGAGGAAATATCTTCCCAGGAAGGCGGCGATCATGATCGCCAGCGTCACGTTGAAGTTCAGTCCGATGAGCCCGAGGCCCGTGTCCTGGGCCTGCCCGGTGGAGATGTCGTAGAAGGCGCCGAGATAGCCCTTCTCTCCGCTCTGCCGGGTGATGTCGGTGGTGATGAAGGCTCGCACGTCGTCGAGATGCCAGCCCCAGCTCAGGTAGAGCGCGACGAAGGGCACGATGACCCTGCTGAGGCTGCCGACGAAGCCCTCGTCCTCCTCGCCGTCCCCCCGCCTGGCGCGCATCTCCGACAGCGCCCCGCGAAGCGTGTAGAACATCCCCACGCTGACGATCATGTTCGCCAGGACCATGACGATGAAGAGCAGCATCGTCACGACGAGCCGCAGGTCGCGCATGGAGCCGTGCGACAGGTCGGTGCCGGCGGCGAGCAGGCCGAAGCGCAGCAGCTGCCCCGCCGAGTACCACATGACCAGCGGCAGCAGGCATCGCCCGGCCAGGCTCAGGGTGTGCCACGGCAGCGACCATACGGCGGGGGTGCGGGTGGATTCGGACATCCGGTGCATCCTATCGACGGCTCACCACGCGTCGCAGCAGCATCAGGGGAAGAGATCCCATTTGGGGAATCCCTGAACAAGGTCTGGGAAAGTCGGGACACGCGAAGGGGCCCGCGTTCCCGTCACTGACACGCGAAAGGCCGGCTCTCCCGTCGCTGACACGCGAAAGGGCCGGCGTCCCCGTGGCGGGAACGCCGGCCCTCTCGACGAGATGCACGCCTTGTAGCCGTACCGCCCGGACGGCGAGGCTAGCGGGCGATCGTCAGACGGCGACCTGGAGCTGGGAGACCTCGCCGAGGCGGGCCTCCACGGTGACGTCCTTGGTGACGCCGCCGCCCGCGATGATGCGGACGGTCCAGGAGCCGGGCGCGGCGAAGAAGCGGAAGATGCCCTCGTCGGACACCACCACCTCGCCGGTGAACTCGCCGGAGTGGTCGAGGAGACGGGCGTATGCCGTGCCGGCGCCGGTGACGACACCCTGAATGACGGCCTGGGTCGACAGATCGATCCCGGGCGGAAGCGTGACGGTCTGCTCCGGTGCGGCGCAACCCTGAACGGTCATCAGCGGGCCTCCCCCAACTCGATCGGCACGCCGATCAGCGAGCCGTACTCGGTCCACGAGCCGTCGTAGTTCTTCACGTTCGCCTGGCCGAGGATCTCGTGCAGCACGAACCAGGTGTGGGCGGAACGCTCGCCGATGCGGCAGTAGGCGATCGTGTCCTTGTCGAAGTCGACACCCGCGCCTGCGTAGAGCGTGCGGAGCTCCTCGTCGGACCGGAAGGTGCCGTCGTCGTTGGCCGCCTTGGACCACGGGATGTTGCGGGCGGTGGGGATGTGGCCACCCCGCTGCGCCGCTTCCTGCGGGAGGTGGGCCGGAGCGAGAAGCTTGCCGGTGAACTCGTCGGGCGAGCGGACGTCCACGAGGTTGAGCTTGCCGATCGCGGTGACGACCTCGTCACGGAAGGCACGGAGCGACAGGTTCTGGTCCTTGGCGGCGTACTGCGTCTCGGGCCGCGCCGGCGCGTCGGTGACCAGCTCGCGCGAGTCGAGCTCCCACTTCTTGCGGCCGCCGTCGAGCAGACGGACGTTCTCGTGACCGTAGAGCTTGAAGTACCAGTACGCGTAGGCGGCGAACCAGTTGTTGTTGCCACCGTAGAGGACCACGGTGTCGTCGTTGCCGATGCCCCGAGCCGACAGAAGGGCCTGGAAGCCCTCACGGTCCACGAAGTCGCGGCGGACCGGGTCCTGCAGATCCTTCTTCCAGTCGATCTTCACGGCACCACGGATGTGGCCCTTGTCATAGGCGCTGGCGTCCTCGTCGACTTCGACGAGCACGACACCAGGAGAGTCGAGGTTGGCCTCGACCCAGTCGGCGTCCACCAGTACGGCGGAGCGGCTCATTAGGGAACCTCCCGTTATCGGGTTGCGGCGGGCATTAGACGGCGGACGATCAGGTACATCTCGCAGCCCAGGCAGAAGCCGAAGGCGGCGTTCAGGAACGCGGCCAGCAGGGCCGCGGCTGTCGCGACGAGCGCGAGGGGCGTGATCTGCGCGGTGAACCCGATCACGCCGACGAGCGCGAAGACCAGGCCCACACCCTGCGCGAAGCGAGGCGGGGCGGGGTCCTCCATCTCCGCCGGCGGACCGATTCTCGGCCGCACCAATCGTCTGAATACCAGGCCATACGGTGAGACTCCGGCGACCCCCAGGGTGAAGACCACGCCCTGGGCGAGGAGCAGCCAGGCATTGCCCGTGAGCAGAACCAGCGCCAGGATGAGCGTCGTTATCGCCGCGGAAAACCGCGTGCTTCTTGGATCGACCTGCATGGCGGAAAGCTCCTGAAGGGATCGTGCCGGAAACGCATGGATCGGGCACTATTCAGAGCGGTGCGGTGGTGAAAACCGCGCGATCGCCCTCAGGCCATACGACAGAGCGCGGTGGCTACGCGGCAGAAATCAACCGCGCGCCGCTTCGTCAGCAGCTCTGCCGAGGGTGTCATGTCCACGACAGTACTCGCCGTCTTGCCATCTGTCACGTCGCGTCCGACTCATGAGATGCCGCGAACCCGAGGGCCGCGATCACATCCACCTTGCGGGGTTGGCCGGAGGCCTTTTTGATCACGCGGCCGGCGCCGTCCAGCACCAGGACCGTCGGCGTGCGCATCACGTCGAACCGCCGTACCAGGTCGAGCCGGGACTCCGCGTCGATCTCCACGTGCCGCACGCCGGGCACCATGCCGGAGACCTCCGACAGGATGCGCCGGGTCGCCCGGCAGGGCTGGCAGAAGGCCGTGGAGAACTGCACCAGCGTGGCGCGCTCGCCCAGCTCCTCGCCGAGATCGTCGGCGGCCACGAAATCCATCTCGCTCCTCACGGCGCGCACGGCTCCGCTCCGCCGCCTCATCGCCAGCCCGGCGACGAGACCGGCGGCCAGCGTCACGCAGAGCACCAGCAGGCCTGTCATCGCCAGCGACAACATCTGTCACCCGGCCACCATTCCCACCCGCGGGACTACGGCGCCTTGACCCACACCAGACGCTTGCCCGAGGAGGCGCGGATGTCGAACCCCCGGATCCGGTCGATCGTCAGCTCGGTGCTCCCGGTGAACGTGGCAGGCCCGCTCCGGTAGTCGGCGGCGTCGATCGTCCAGCTGCCCGCAGGGGACTGGGTGCCGTCGGTCCCGACCGCGGTCACCCGGCAGGACGTACCGGTGGGGACGCCGGAGAGGACGACCTCGACGGTCGTGCCCTTGTCTCCCGGCGTCAGGGTCAGCTCGGCGTGTATGCGGCCGTTGCCGCCCCGCGCGGAGACGGGGGACGGCGACGGTTCGTCCTTGAGCATGATCGATGGTTCCGGGCTCGCCGCGAAGAGCTCGCCGCGCGCGGAGTCGTCCTCGACGCGCTGGGAGGCGCTCCCGTGGGCGCTGCTGGCGGCGGGAGCGCCGGCGGCCGTCGTGGTGGCGTCCCGCGGCTGCCCCAACGCCAGCCAGGCCGAACCGCCGAGGACGACCGCGACCAGGGAGGCCGCGAGGCCGAACACCACCCTGTTCACCCGGTGCCGCCTGGCAGACGCCGAGATCAGGCGGTCGAGGACGGCGTGCGGCGGGCTGGCCGCCTGCTCGATGTCCTCCTCGGAGACCCGGGCGAGGAGCGCGCTGAGCCCGCTGATCTCGTCCAGCTCGGCACGACAGTCCGGACATGTCGCCAGATGGGCCTCGACCTGGACCATCTCGTCCGCGTCCAGCGCGCCCAGCATGTACGCGCCGAGCGACATCCGTACGTCCTCACAGGCGCTCATGGCGCGAGCCCCCGCTCCTCCAGCGCGAGCTTCAACGCGCGAAGCGCGTAGTAAGTGCGCGACTTGACCGTGCCGGCCGGGATGCCCAGCACCTCCGCGGCCTCCTTCACCGACCGGCCCCGGTAGTAGGTCTCCAGTAAGACCTCGCGGTGCTCCGGCCGCAGGTCCGCGATGGCGTCGGCGACTCCCCAGGACTCCACCGCGCGCTCCAGCTCGTCGTCGGCGGGGATCACGGCGAGGGCCTCGTCCGTGGTCTCCTGCGGCCGGGACTTGCGGGCACGGTGATGGTCGACGACCAGGTTGCGGGCGACGGTGAACAGCCACGCCCTGACCGGGCGGTCGGTCAGCACGTCGGGGTGCTTCCACGCCCGCAACAGCGTCTCCTGTACCACGTCCTCCGCCTTGCCCGGATCGCCCGTCAATCGCAACACGTAACCGTATAGTGACCCCGCGTGCTGATCGAAGAGAGTTCGTATCAACTGCTCGTCGGCGGTTCCGGCGGGGCTCACATTCTCATGACGTACGGCGGCGGGATCCGGTTCAGCCACGCAACGGCACGTCCGTCGCCGAGCCCTCGACCGCCAGGCCCTCCGGGGTGGTGCGCACCTTCTCGATCTTGAGGTTGAGCGGCAGGTCCTTGATGGGCACGGTGAAGCTGAGGGCCTGGCTGGCGTTCGGCACCTGGATGCCGTTGACGTTCTCGGGGGTCAGCCGCACGCCGCCCTTGACGACCTCGATCTTCATCTTCGCCGTGACGGGGATGGAGATGCCGGCCACCGTGAGCTTGCCCGTGACGTTCAGGGTGTCGTCGCCGTTGCCCTGCACCTTGAGGCCGCGCGGCGCGCGGGCGTCCAGGGTCTGCCGCGAGATCACCACCGTGCCGGTGACCCTCTCGGCGCGGATGTCGGCCTTGGCGGAGTCCTGGATGAGGTCCATGAGCGGGGCGTTCACCCCGTGCAGGACCGCGTCGATGCGGGAGATCTTCGCGCCGTCGGGGGTCGTCATCGGCCCCATCGCGACGGTGATCTCCTCGTAGCGCCCGGCGACCGCCTGGGTGAGGAAGGGGATGCCGTGCACCTCGACCTTGGGCGGCGTGGCCAGGTCGTACTGAGCCGCCACCTGGCGGGAGACCTCGCTCTGCACTCCGGCCACGGCCACACGGTCGACCACGACCAGGAGGACGCCGAGCAAGATGAGGAACACGATCAGCTTGCGCATCCGACTCCTTCAGGGGGTACGCCTGTGATGACAGTATCCGCGCCGCCCTACTCCCCCGGGCAATACCACCGAAACGCGTATCAAGCAGGCATTCGTCCGCGATGCTCAGCAGCCCGCTCAGCCCCCGGCGAAGGGCGGGAGCACTTCCACGGTCGCCCCCTCTGGGATCTCGACCGCGTGGGGGTCGCGCGTGCCCGCCGGGCTCCCGTTCACCAGGAAGGAAGAAAGTCCAAGAACGCGCGCTAGGTCCGGATTTTCATATTTTAGTGTGATTTTTGCCACGAGATCACCAAGCGTGACCGCCTCGAACGGTTCCTCGGCGACTCCGGCCGCATCCTTGGCCGCCGCCCAGTAGCGCACCGTACCCCTTGCCATCAGCCACCTCTGTCGTTTACTCATGAGTAGCGCACAAGTGTCAATCACTCACCGCGAGGGAATGGTTACGGTTATTTCCCGCGTGATGGACCGTTCACCTGATTGACGCACTATGGACGCGCCTTTCCTGTGGGCTATCCTCACGTACTGACGGGACCTGGGCGACGTAGCCCCCGGGTCCTTTACGTGTTTGTACGGCTGGCGCCGTCACAATGCGGGGAGGAGGCGGATGCGGTGCGTGAGCGAAGCTGTGTCGCCTCACCCCCCGGTCAGCCTCTGGATTAGGAGGTGCTGTGAGTAACCTGCTCCTGCTCACCAATGCTCTGGAGCCCTCAGCGGAGGTGCTGCCCGCACTTGGGCTGCTGCTCCACTCGGTTCGGGTCGCTCCCGCGGAGGCGTCCGCGCTCATCGACGCACCACCCGCCGACGCCGTGCTGGTCGACGCGCGAAGGGAGCTCGTGCACGCCAAGAGCCTCTGCCGCCTCCTTCGCACCACCGGCATCGACTGCCCGCTGATGGTGATCGTCACCGAAGGCGGCCTGGCCGCGATGACCGCCGAGTGGGGAGCCGACGACGTTCTCCTCGACACGGCGGGTCCGGCGGAGGTCGAGGCCCGGCTCAGGCTCGCCGTCGGCAGGCTCTCGATCGCCGCGACCGAGGAGGTGCCGGACGAGATCCGCAGCGGCGATCTCTCGATCGACGAGGCCACCTACACCGCCCGGCTCCGCACTCGCGCCCTTGACCTGACCTTCAAGGAGTTCGAGCTCCTCAAGTACCTCGCGCAGCACCCGGGACGGGTCTTCACCCGCGCCCAGCTGCTGCAGGAGGTCTGGGGATACGACTACTTCGGCGGCACCCGCACCGTCGACGTGCACGTGCGCCGGCTGCGCGCCAAGCTCGGCGCCGAGTACGAGTCCCTGATCGGCACCGTCCGCAACGTCGGGTACCGCTTCGTTCCCGACCGCGGCGGCGAGCAGGTCGAGGACCGCGAGCCCGCCCCCGCCCACCACTGACACCGCGAGAAGGGGCCCGCTCCCACGCCCGGCGCGGAAGAGCGAGCCCCGTTTCTCAGGTGACGCCTAGCCGGCGACGGTGATGCGGTTGACGGCCGGCGGCGCGATCGGCGAGTGCGCGCCGAGGTAGGCGACGAACGCGTCGATGTCCAGCGGCCCGCTCCACAGGTCGGTGCCGTCCTTGAAGACGGAGAAGCCGTCGCCGCCGCCGACGAGGAAGTTGTTGGCGGCGACCCTGATCTGCTGGGCGTCCGTGACCGGGGTCCCGTTGATCTTGATGTCCGAGACCCGCGAGCCGATCGGCTGCGACCGGTCCATCGTGTACGTCAGGGACGCCGACGGCTGCAGGATGCGCACGGTCGCGCCTCCGTTCTGCCACTGCTGCTCCAGCAGTGCGTCGAGCTTGGCCCCGCTCAGCGTCACGACCTGCATGAGGTTGTTGAACGGCTGCACGGTGAAGGCCTCGCCGTACGTCACCACGCCGTCGCCCTCGGAGCCGCTCTGGGCGTAGGACAGGTCGGCGCGGACACCGCCCGGGTTCATCAGCGCGATCTCGGCGTTGCCGCCGGTCTTCGTGCTCTCCAGCTGCGCGTCGGCGATCAGGTCGCCGAGCGTGGTCTCACCAGAGGGCCCGGCCGCGCGTCCGATGTCGGCCGTGATCTTGCCGATCGGCTTGTTGGCGACCGTCGCGACCCTGTCCTTCCAGGTCTGGACGAACGTCGAGATCGCCGGGTCCGGCGTGACGTCGCGGGTGACGACGTGGTTGTCGGCGACGACCGAGGAGCGGACGACGTCGCCCGTCTTCTTGTCCACCTGGAAGTCGACCGTGGTCAGCACGCGGCCGAACGACGAGCCCTGGGTGTAGACGCGGTCCTGGCCGGAGGGGTCCTTGGTCTTGCAGATGTAGGCCTGGTGCGAGTGGCCCATGATCACCAGGTCGACGTCCGAGCTGAGGCCCTGGGCGATGCGGGTGCCGGCACCCGGGGTGACCGGGCAGGCGTCCGGGCTCTGGTTCGGGGTGATCTGGTCACCCTCGTGGACGAGGGCCACGATGGCCTTGACGCCCGCGTGCCGCAGGAGGTTGGCCGCCCGGTTGCCCGACGCGACCTCCTCGTCGAACTTCAGGCCGGCGATGCCGGAGGCGGTCACGATCGTGGGCGTGGTCTGCGTGACCAGGCCGATGAAGCCGACCTTGACGCCGTTGACCTTCTTGATGGCGACCGGCGGGAGCGCGTACCGGTCGTTGTTCTCCTTGAGAACGTTGGCCGCGAGGTACTCGTACTTGGCGCCCTTCCACTTCCCGGCCGGAGAGCAGCCGTCGACGGGGTGGCAGCCGCCGTTCTGGATGCGCTTGAGCTCGGTGAGGCCCTCGTCGAACTCGTGGTTGCCCACGGAGGAGACGTCAAGGCCGAGCTTGCCGAGCAGCTCGACGGTCGGCTCGTCGTGGTACGCGGCGGAGATCAGCGGCGAGGCGCCGATCAGGTCGCCGGCCGCCACGACGGCGGTGTCCTCGTTGACCAGCGACTTGATGTGGGTCGCCAGGTAGGCGGCGCCGCCGGCGGGCACGGACGTCCCGCTCTCGTTGACGATCGCGCCACTCGAACCGGTCGGGGGCTCCAGGTTGCCGTGGAAGTCGTTGATGGAGACGAGCCGCACCGGCACCGTCACAGGAGGCTTCGGAGGTTTCGGGTGCGCGGACGCGGGGCCGGCGGCGAGGGCGAGGCCGGTGGCCGCCACTATGCCGGCGACCGCGACCCGCGTGAACGATCGTGAGGTCATAACCATCGAGGTTAGAGAGGTAACAGCAGCATAAAACGAACCAGAGGTAACGATATGCCCCACGACTTGATGGCGTTTTCTGCCAGATTAGAGTTCCTGCATGAGCGTGCGCGTGGACATCCGGGAACGGCTCGGCGACCAGGAGGTGGCCACCGTGGCCGCCTTGGTCGACGCAGCCACCGAAGCGGACTCGATCCGGCCCCTGAACGAACAGGTGATGCTTCACCTGCGCCACGGCGGCGGCCCCCGGGCGAGGGCCATCCTGCTCTACGAGGATGACACGCTGGCGGGCTTCGCGCACGTCGACCCGGCCGACGAGGTTGAGGGTCCGAGCGGCGAGCTGGTCGTGCACCCGTCCCACCGCCGGCGCGGCCTCGGCCGGCGGCTCCTCGAGGCGGCGCTCGCCGAGAGCGGCGGGCGGCTGCGCCTGTGGGCGCACGGCGACCACCCGGAGGCCGCCCGGCTGGCCGCCTCCACGGGCTTCGCCCGGGTGCGCTCCCTCTGGCGGATGCGCCGCTCGCTGCTCGAACCGCTTCCCGCCGCGAAACCGCCCGAGGGGGTACGGCTGCGCGCGTTCGAGCCCGGTGCCGACGAGGAGGCGTGGCTGGCGCTGAACGCGCGCGCCTTCGCCCACCATCCCGAGCAGGGCTCCTGGACCATGGACGATCTCCTGCTCCGCGAGCGGGAACCGTGGTTCGACCCGGCCGGCTTCTTCCTGGCCATCCGCTCCGGGGACCCGCTGAAGCTCGCGGGCTTCCACTGGACCAAGGTGCACGGCGACGACGACCCAGGTGCCCCCCACGGGCACCAGGCGATCGGCGAGGTGTACGTCGTGGGGGTCGACCCCGCGGAGCAGGGCAGCGGCCTCGGCCGGGCGCTGACCCTGGCAGGCCTGGAGCACCTGCGGTCACGCGGGCTCGCCCAGGTCATGCTCTACGTCGACGAGGACAACCCCTCCGCCATCCGCCTCTACGAGTCCCTCGGTTTCACCCAGTGGGACGTGGACGCCATGTACCGCCACGAGTGAGCCCGTCCCGGGTGTGTCAATTGACACACCCGGTCTCCGAGTGGACCGTCACGCTGAAAGCGCGCGCGTACCCCGGCGCGTGCCCGCCCCGCCGCCGACAAGCACAGCGAGGCATGACGTGACCAACTTCAACCCCGGCGGACCCGGCACGTTCTGGTCCCTCCTCGGCCAGATCGAACGCGAGTCCCTGCACGCCATCGGCTGGGTCAGGGAGTTCGCCCCCCGCGAGACCCTCGGCGACCGCGACGCCCTGCCCGACAGCGTCACCGTCCTGCTCGACGGCTACGCCAAGGAGGTGTACGGCTCGGCCGACGGCGACGAATCCCTCATCGAGATCTTCGGCCCCGGGCACCTGGAGGGCGAGCTCGCCCTCTGGGACTGGCCGCACCGGGGGCGCATCGAGACCCTGACCGCCGTGCGGGCACTGCAGGTGCCCAAGGACAGGTTCGTGAACTTCCTGGCCGAGGAGCTGTCCGCCGGCGCCGCGCTGATGAAGAGCCTCGGCCACCGCCGCGTGCTCGTCGCCCGGCGTCGCGCCCCCGGCCCCGGCGTACGCGCGCCCGCCAGGATCGCCCTCCATCTGATCGAGCTGGCCCTGCGCTTCGGACGCCCGTCCGGCACCGGCGTGGTGATCGGCCCGCCGCTCACGCAGACCGACCTGGCGAGCTTCGCCGGGGTCGACCGCGTCGCCGTTGCCCGCGCGTTCCACGTGTGGCGGCCCAGGGGCTCCCGCGCCACCTGTGCCCACCCGCACGCCGACCTCATCGAGCAGCACGGATCGACGATCCGGGTGAAGGACATGGACGCCCTGCGCGCCGCCGCCGGGCCGTGGGCGGCCGAGTGGGACTCGGCCCCCTTCCTGTCCAACGGGACCCCCGGCAGGACGGCCGCCAAGCGGCAGGTCCCCGCGATCAGGATCCCCGTGACCGGTGCCGGCCCTGCGCAGCTCCCCCCGGTGGTGCCCTGCTTCACCGGCAGGAGCGCCGCCATCCACGCCCTGAACACCCTGGTCACGGCGGCGAACCGCCCGCGTGCGGTCATCGTCGAAGGCATGGCCGGGGTCGGCAAGTCGGCCCTCGCGACCTACTGGGGCCAGTCGGTGAAGGACGAGCACTTCAGCGGCGGCCAGCTCTACCTCGACCTGCACGGCGCGCCCAACCGGCCGCTGACGACCGCCGAGGCCGTCGGGCAGCTCCTGCGCGGCCTCGGCGTCAGCGGGCACCAGATGCCGGTGGACGAGAACGAGCTCGTGGCCGCCTACCAGCGCCGGCTCGCCGACCGGCGGCTGCTGATCGTGGTGGAGAACGCGGGCGAGAACCCCGAGCTGATCCGGCCCCTCATCCCGCCCTCCAACCGGTGCCTGCTGCTGGTCACCACCCAGGCCAGGCTTGCCGGGCAACCGGGCCTCACCCGCGCCGACGGCGTCGAGCCGCTGGCGCTGGACGTCATGGCGGAGGAGGAGGCCGTCCAGCTGATGGCCGCCGTCCTCGGCCCCGGGGACTCCCGGGTCCGCGAGAACCCCTCGGACGCCACCCGGCTCGTACGGCAGTGCGCCATGCTGCCGCTGGCCCTGCGGATCACCGCCGCCAAGCTGGTGGAAAACCCCGCCGAGCAGATCGCCGACACCGTACGCGACCTGGACGGCCAGGACCGGCTGTCCAAGCTGGCGCAGGACGACGAGCCACGCGCGGCCGTACGGCCGGCCTTCGAGGTGTCCTACCGGGCGCTCCCGCCGGACCTTCGGCGCACCTTCCGCTACCTCGGCCTGACGACCGGCCCGGACGTCGGCGCCGAGTCCTGCGCGGCGCTGCTGGACGAGGCGGTGCCCGAGACCCTCCGCCGCCTGCGGGCGCTCGACCGCCTGCATCTGGTCGCCCGCAAGCGTGACACCGGAGAAGCCGATCGGTTCATGGTGCACGACCTGCTGCGAGTCTTCGCCAAGGAGCGCGTGCTGCTGGAGGACAGCGAGGCCGAGCGCACAGGAGCCGTCCGGCGCCTGCTGACCCACTATCTCGCCACCGCCATGCGAGCCGGGGACGCCCTCGGACGTCCGAGGCGCGTCCTGCACGACCGCGCCGTCTCGCCGCCCGCCACCTCGGACGCCGATCGCGAGCGGCACTTCACCTGGTTCGAGAGCGAGCGCAGGAACGTGGTCGCCGCCGCCCACCAGGCAGCCAGGCACGGGCTGCACCCCTATGCCTTCAACCTCGCGGACGCGGTGTACGACTTCATGACCTCCCGCGGCTACATCAGGGACGTCATCGACGTGCACAAGGCCGGGCTCGCATCTGCCCAGGCCGTGGACGAGTGGCCCGCCACCGCCCAGATGCTGCACCACCTCGCGATCGCCCACCGCAGCATCGGCCAGAACGTCAAGGCGCTCAGCTACGGCGAGGACGCGCGATGGGGGTTCCGGCGGCTCGGGGACAGCCTCGGGGAGGCCAACGCCCTGGACAACCTGGCCGACGTGCGCGGCGTGCTCGGGCGCTACCGCCTGGCCATCGAGCACTCCGAGGAGTCGCTGCGCCTGCACCGCCTGGCCGACAACAAGGCGGGCGAGGCCGAGGCGCTCGACACGATCTCGCAGAACCTGCGCAGGCTCGGCGAGTACGTCAGCGCGGAGGACCACGCGCTGCGGGCGCTGAGCATCCGGAGGGCGATCAAGGATGGCGCCGGCGAAGCGGAGACGCTGCTCAACCTGGCCCGCCTGCACTACTTCTGGGGCGCGCCCCGCGAAGCCGTCGTCCGGGCGCTGCAAGCCCTGTCGCTCCGTATCGACCTGGCCATGCGCCTCGACCTCGGCGACGAGCCGCAGTCCGCCGACCCGTACCGCGAGCTGGCGCGCATCCACCGGCAGCTCGGCCTGCGCGACCTGGCCCGCCGCGACGCCGAGCAGGCGATGCGCATCTCCCGGGCCACCGGCGACCGGCACGGCGAGGGCGAGACCCTCACCATCCTCGGCAAGCTCCTGCGCGACGAAGGCGCCCACGCCGAAGCCCTGTCCCGCCTCTGGCGCGCCGTACGGCTCGCGCACGAGATCGGCCACAAGCGGGGCGAGGCGGAGGCGCGGGCGGCCATCGGCGTCGTGTACTTCAAGCTCGGGCGGTACGCCGAGTCGCGCGAGCACCTCAACCTCGCGCTGGAGATCCGCAGGGAGATCGCCGACCGGGCGGGGGAGGCGCAGGACCTGGAGAACCTCTCCAGGACCATGCGGCGGCTGGCCCGCTACGAGGACGCCCTCCAGCACGGCCTGCAGGCGCTGAAGCTGTGGAGGGAGCTGGACGTCCCGACGGGCGAGGCGCGCACCCTCGGCGGCCTCGCACGGACGTACGCGCGGCTCGGGCTCCAGCAGGACGCCCTCCGTGCCGCCGAGACGTCGCTGTCCATCCGGGAGCGGCACGGGGACGGCATGGGGGTCGGCCTGGACACGATGGCGCGCATCATGCTGCGCATGGGGAGGCCGGAGCAGGCTCTGGACAAGGCCGTGCAGGCCATCCGGGCGATTCGCGAGACGGGCGACCGGCAGTACGAGGGGTCGGCCATCAACAACCTGGCGCGGATCTTCCTCGCCCTGGACCGCCCCGACGCGGCCGAGAAGTACGCCAGGGAAGCGCTGGAGATCGTCAAGGAGGCGGGTGACCTGCGGGAACAGGCGGCGTGCCGGCACACGCTGGGGTTGATCTCGCAGTACCGGGGTGATCACGCGGGGGCGCTGCGCGACCTCGACGAGAACCTGCGGCTCCACCGCGAGACGGGGAACCACAGCGGCCAGATGGAGGCGCTGCGCGCGCTGCGCCTGTCGCACGAGGCCATCGGCAACGTCCGCGAGGTGCAGGAATGCGAGCAGCGCATCCACAACATCGAGCGCTGGCTGGGCGGCTCCTGACTCCTTGATCCGGAGGCTTGCTCCACTCGGAGCCGGGGGCTTGCTCCACTCGGAGCCGGGGCTTACTCCACGATCCAGTGGAGGATGAAGTAGGACAGCGCGGCCACGAGAGCCGCCGCGGGGATCGTGAGAACCCACGCCGTGATGATGTTCCCCGCGACACCCCACCGGACCGCCGACAGTCGCTTGGTCGCGCCGACGCCCATGATCGCGCTGGTGATCGTGTGGGTGGTGGAGATGGGCGCCTTGGCGGCGATGGCCATCGTGTAGAGGACGATGGAGGCCGCCGTCTCGGCCGCGAACCCCTGCGCGGGGGTCAGGTGGATGATCCGCCGTCCCAGCGTCCGCATGATGCGCCAGCCACCCGAGTAGGTGCCCAGCGAGATCGCGGCCGCCGCGGAGAGGATGACCCACTGCGGGATCGGGTCCTTGGCCCCCACGTAGCCGCCGGTGTAGAGCGCCAGGAAGATGACGCCCATCGTCTTCTGGGCGTCCTGCAGGCCATGGCCGAGCGCCATGGCCGCGGCGGACACCGTCTGGGCGTACCGGAAGTTCTTACCCGCCTTGTGGGGGTTCGCCCGCCGGAAGATCCAGAGGATCGCGATCATGATAATGGCTCCCAGCAGGAAGCCGACGATCGGGGAGAGGACCATCGGAATGACGACCTTCTCCACCACTCCGCTCCAGTGGATCGTGCTGGAGGCGGCGAGAGCGGACCCCACCAGGCCGCCGATCAGCCCGTGGCTGCTCGACGAGGGAAGTCCGAAGTACCACGTGATGAGATTCCACGTGATCGCGCCGATCAGGCCGGCACCCACGATGACCAGGCCGTGCGAGCCGGTCGGCGGCTCGATGATGCCCGTGCCGACCGTCCTCGCGACCTCGGTGCTGATGTGCGCACCGACGAAGTTCATCGCGGCCGCCATGAAGAGCGCGGCACGGGGGGTGAGAGCGCGGGTCGAGACCGAGGTCGCGATCGCGTTCGCGGCGTCGTGGAAGCCGTTGGTGTAGTCGAAGACCAGGGCTATGGCGATGACGCCGATGACAAGTGCGAGCTCCACTTAGCTTTCCTTGACCGCGATCGACTCGATCGTGTTCGCCACGTGCTCGAAGGCGTCGGCGGCCATCTCCAGCTGGTCGATGACCTCCTTCATCTTCATGACGGTGAGAGCGTCGTACTCACCACCGAAGAGCTTGGCGAGCAGGCGTCGGTAGACCTGGTCGGCCTGGTTCTCCAGGCGATTGATCTCGATCCAGTACTCGTTGAGGTTGCTCATCGACCGGAGCCGGGGCATGGCGTCGGCGGTCAGCTCCGCGGCCCGCTCCAGCACCTCTACCTGGCGAACGACCTCCTTCGGGAGGTGGTCGATCTGGTAGAGGCCGATGAGATCGGCGGCGGCCTCCATGTAGTCCATCACGTCGTCGAGATTCGACGCGAGACGATAGATGTCCTCGCGGTCGAAGGGCGTGATGAAGCTCTCGTTGAGACGGTTCATGATCGCGTGAGTACGCTCGTCGCCCGCGTGCTCGCAGGCACGCATCTTCTCGGCCAGGGCTTCCCTGTCCGAGCCGTCACTGATGATCTCCACCAGTAGACGGGATGCGGTGACGAGGTTGTTCGCCGAGTCGGCGAACAAGTCGTAATAGCTGTCCTCACGAGGCGTGAGACGCAGGCGCACGTCGTTCTCCAGATGTGCGGGGACGGTCCGCAGAGAAGAGTAAGGGGTACGGGCTGAAATGCGAAGTTCGTGACATGCACTCCTGCTTGTAACCCTCTCTTCCCCTAGGCGCTGCCCTCTGTTCGTACGTTGACACCGAGGCATCGCGAAATCCGCGACGTATGTTCCCGGTCTGACGGCCGCGTGGCCCAACCCGTACGCCGGAGCCACACGTTTCACACAAACCCCGACCACCCATGGCCCACCGGACTACGTCGCCCAGTGCACTACAAGGTTGGTCACCCGACCACTGATCGCCCACCGAACCATAAGATTTGGTCACCTGACTGCGCATCGCCCGGCGGACTATGCGCGTTACCGACCGGGCGACTCATGTCGCCGGGCGCGTGGTCTGACTCCTCCGGTCCCGGCATATCCCCAATCACAGCAGTCAGGGGTCGGCGGACCGGGCCAGCACCGGCGCCGCTACCCATGGTCTACACGTTCTTGGTCTACGCCTTCCCTGGCGGACATCGTCAAGGGGCACCGCTCACCGTACGCCCTCGTCCAGGACCCATCCTCGACAGGGTCTCCCTCTCAGGGCCGTCAGCTCCCAGCAGTACCGGGGCCGTCAGCGATCACATCGGCGTGCGGTGGAAGTTGAGGAAGGACCGGCTCGGGGTCGGCCCGCGCTGCCCTTGGTACCGCGACCCGTACTTGAGGCTCCCGTAGGGATGCTCGGCCGGAGAGCTGAGCCGGAACATGCACAGCTGCCCGATCTTCATCCCCGGCCACAGCTTGATCGGCAGCGTGGCCACGTTGGAGAGCTCCAGGGTGACATGCCCCTCGAAGCCCGGATCGATGAAGCCGGCCGTCGAGTGCGTGAGCAGCCCGAGCCGCCCAAGGCTCGACTTGCCTTCCAGCCTGCCGGCGATGTCGTCCGGGAGACCGATCACCTCATAGGTGGAGGCCAGGACGAACTCCCCCGGGTGCAGGATGAAGGGTTCATCTCCGTCGGGCTCCACGAGTCTGGTCAACTCGGGCTGCTCGATCGACGGATCGATGTGGGGATACCGGTGATTTTCGAATACCCGGAAGAACCGATCGAGCCTCACATCGACACTCGACGGCTGGATCATCTCCATGTCGAACGGGTCGATCTTGACCCTACTCAGCTCGATCTCGGCACAGATGTCTCGATCGGATAGCAGCACCTCAGCAACCTACCAACGCAGCCTGCGCGACGAAGGACCTCTCGCTCCAAGAGGCCTCAGCCGTCCCCCACATCGATCACGCGTGATCTTCACCGGGAGGAGGTGACACGCCCGAAGTTCCGCTAGAGTAGGTGCGTCGTCAGTCACTGATCGACGCGGGTGTAGTTCAATGGCAGAACATCAGCTTCCCAAGCTGACAGCGCGGGTTCGATTCCCGTCACCCGCTCCAACACCACGGCCCAGCTCAAGAATGCGATCTAGAGCTGGGCCTTCCTTCGTGCCCCTAGCGCTGATGACTCCCGAGCAAGCCTGTCGCGGCGGAGGACCGCCACTGCCGGAGGAGCAGCGGAAGCCCTGCGGGCTGAGACTCGAAGCGGCCGTCGCAAGTTATGCGTTCACGAACTGTCGGTGATGCACCGTTAGAGGCTCGATTTCAGTAGCGTCGTCGTCGACGACGAGCTCGACGCGGAACCGAACCCCCATCGCCATACCGAGGCGCAGCAGTGTCGCTATATCCGGGATGCCGCCACCGCCCTCGATGCGAGACAGGGCGGGTTGGGACATCCCGGAGCGCTCCGCTACGACCTTCTGAGACAGGCCTCGGCGCTTGCGGATCTCACGCAACTGGTCTCCGAGCTCCAGGTCACGACCCGCCTGCTCGTATTCGGGGTGGGACTGCGCATCCGCTTCCATCTCGCGCAGACGCTTCGCCTTGTAGGTTTCCCAACGGCTGTGACCCATCATGCGCTCCTCTCGAACACGTGCGTGGTGGTTAGGTCGTGTTCTGTCTCGCACCGCTTCTTCGCAGCGATCGCTCGGTCGATGTCGGCTGTCTGAGTCCCGTCCTGGGTCTTGCGGAAGACCGTCAGTATCACGATCACCTTGTTGGATGGCTTCCAGAAGGTCAACCGCCAGGTCGTGCGGTCGAGAGCAACACGCAGTTCGTGCACACCTTCGGCATCCTTCAGCTTCTTCACGTGATCCCTATCAGGGATGCCGCCAGTGACGAGGTAGTCGTCTACGTTCCGCGTAACCCGCTGGTAGAGCGGAAAGGAAAGCCCGTCCAGCCAAGACTCCACCTCCGGCTCTAGGTCGACCTCCCACTGGCGCATACCATCGATAGTATATGCATTCGATGGTAACTCGCGGCGAGGGTGAGCACCAGGCCTGAGGCTTCGGTGGGGGCGCTCCACCTTGCCCCCTGCCCCTGTCCCGCTTCCCCTTCGGGCGGGTCGACGGCAGACGGGGTGATCAGGGACGGGCGACGTGCCGCGCGGTGCGCCCCAGACCAGCTCCGAGGGTTGATCGTCGTGCGGTTAGCATGCGGGTCATGAGCCGCCAGGTGGCCGATGTGCAGGATGATCGAGTTGTCGGCATCGCCGTCCGTCTCGCCATCGCCGACGAGCCAGTCGCCCTCGTCGTCATGAATCACCACGCGGGCCGGGACCTGGCCACTTGCGACCCGGCGGTTGACCACTGCTCCAAGCTCGGCGGGAAACCTGCCGTCCTGAAACGGGTGGACATGGTGACGGGAGGCTTCGACCGTGGAGCCACTCTGGCAGAACGCGTGATCGCCGGGCCATTCGCGGGCCATAAGCCAGGGTGACGAGGGGTCGACCACGGTCACTCGCGACCGGCCTCAGGCCCAGGTCAGCAGCCCTATGTGCTGTGATCGATGTACTTCCCAAGCTGACAGCGCGGGTCCGATTCCCGTCACCCGCTCCACATGGGTTTCTTGGCTTCCGTCACTCTCAAAGCCCCCAGCCTTGTCAGCTGAGCTCTGTAGGCTCTGTGACGGGAGAGGGGACACCAGCATGACAGCGCAGCCACAGGACTTCGCACCACCCAGCCCGTCTATGCCGGAGAAGAACCTGCGGGCCATCCGCGCCGCCCTGGTCGTACCGCAGGACCGCGAAGCGTTCGATGCGGGACTCAAGGCAGTCCTCGATGAGGTTCGGGTAAGTCTGGATCTCGGCGCCCTGAACGACTTCGTTCACCGCTGGTGGATCTCCGCGTGCGACTCGGTGACAGACCCCGGAGGACGCCGCCAGATGCACCTCAGGGCGGAGCAGATCCTTGCCGGCGAGCCGGTCCCCCGGGGAAGGCCATGGCATGAGGTCCTCACCGCTCGCGGAGTCGAGCTGTAGGTGTACCAACTCATACTCGACCCGGTCGCCGAGGACCGGATCGCCGCGGTTCCCGAAGAGGCGCTACGTCCGCTCGCCGAACTGTTCACGCTGCTGGAGACCGCCCCGTGGAGTGGCCGACCGTACAACCCAGCCAACCCCAAGGCCAACATGCTCACCCACACCTTCGGCGAGCGCGGTCTCGCGACCTACGTGGTCATGGAGGAACAACGCGAGGTGTATCTCATGCGAGTCGAGTGGCCATGACCCACGTGCCAGATGCGTGCCAGAACAGGCGGGGAACCGCAGTCACTCACGGTCACTCGACCAGCCCTGACCTGCACCCCATTTTCCCAGCTCAGGCCAGCAAGATCACTAGCCGATCCCAAGCTGACAGCACGGGTTCGCTTCCCGCCACCCGCTCCATACACGAAGGCCCAGGTCAGAGACACGACGATCACCACCGGTGGCCGACGTCTATCGTGGTCGGGGGCGATCGAAGATCCGGGGTTCGTTCCTCTCCCCGGCTCACCGGGGCATTCGGGCAGGTGTCGTGTGCACCCGTCGGTCAGCCGTTGAGGTCCTTCCGGTAGCGCAACTTCGTGAACGGAGGAACGTCACTCGCTCCCCGTTCCTGCACTGATTCGATCACGCGCCGCGCGTTCTCGTGGCCGAAGGCGAGATTCACGCCTTCGGCGGCGCGGCCCAGATGCCCTCTAGTACGCCCAGAGGCCCTAGTACCAGGTCAGAACCGGGTTCTCGCAACTGGGGCGGGGGTGTAGTCGGTGTAGCCCCGGGTGCCGCCGCCGTAGTAGGTGGCCGGGTCGGGCCGGTTCAGCGGGACGCCGGTGCGCAGGCGTTCGACCAGGTCGGGGTTCGCCAGAAACGCCCGGCCGAACGCGACGAGGTCGGCGCCGTGCTCCAGCCACCGTTCGCCTTCCGCCCTGCCCCCGTCGGCGGGCATGTCGCCTCCTGAGCCGGGGACGACCACGAGCGTGCCCGGCCAGCTCGCGCGGATCTTCCCGGCGAGCGGCGAGCCAGGCGCCACCCCTGCCACGTGCAGGTAGGCCAGCCCGGCAGGGGCCAGCGTGTCGACCAGGGCCGGATAGGTCTCCTCGACGTCGTCCTCATCCTCGGTGATGTCGTTCAGCGGATTGCCTGGCGTGATCCGCAGGCCCACCCGGTCCCCGCCGATCGCCCCGGCCGTGGCTCGGGCCAGCTCGACGGCGAATCGGATACGGTCCCGCCCGTAGGCGTCGGAACGGCGGTTGGTCCCGGGTGCGAGGAACTGGTGGACGAGGTAACCGTTCCCTCCATGCAGCTCGACACCGTCGAACCCGGCGTGGACCGCTCGCCGGGCGGCACCGGCGAAGTCCGCGATGGTCGCCCTGATCTCCGTGGCGGTGAGCCCGCGTGGGGTGGGCAGGTCCTGCCGGCCGTCGGCGGTGAAGACCTGCCCGGCGGCCCTGACCGGTGATGGCGCCACCGGCCGCAGTCCGTGCAGGCTCGGGTGGCCTATCCGGCCCGTGTGCATGAGCTGCGCGAAGATCCTTCCGCCCGCCTCGTGTACGGCCCTGGTCACCGCACGCCACCCCTCGGCCTGCTCGTCGGCGTGCAGGCCAGGAGTGCCGGGATAGCCCTGACCGGCCACGCTCGGCTGGACGCCCTCGGTGATGATCAGTCCCGCCGTCGCCCGCTGCGCGTAGTAGGCGGCCGCCTCCGGCCCCGGAACGCCGTGCCGGTCGGCGCGGCTGCGGGTCATCGGCGACATCACCAGCCGGTTGGGGAGCCACAGACGCCCCAGCCGCACGGGATCGAACAGGTCGGGCATCGCACCCCTCCACGGGTTCACGGCCGGCGTACGTCGGGTTCCGGGGCCCGGCGTACGTCAGGCGGAGCCGTGACCGAGGGCCTCGCGGCAGGCGTCCAGCCGTTCCCTGGCGTCCTCGTCGCCGGTCGCGACCAGGACCTTCTCGTAGTCCTCCATGGCCTCGGCGTAGCGGCCGGACGCCTGGTAGACCACGGCCCGGTTGTACCGGATCGCGGGCGCGTCGCTCAGCTCGACCGCCCGCTCCAGGTCGCCGAGGGCCCCTGCCAGGTCGCCGGCCTCGTACGCCAGCTCTCCCCGCAGCGCCCACGCCTCCGACAGCTTCTGGTTCTGACCGAGTGCCGCGGACAGCGCCTCACGAGCGGCGTCGGCGTCGCCACGCTCGGCGAGCAGCCGGCCCTTCAGGCACAGCAGGTGGGCGTTGGCAGGAGCGAGTTCCAGCCCCGCCGTCACGTCCTGCCACGCGGCGTCGGCGTCGCCGAGCTCGCACAGCACCCCGGCCCGGTTGACCCGCGCGTCCACGTGGGCGGGGTCCAGCTCGATGGTGTAGCCGAAGTCGGCGAGCGCTCCCTGCACGTCGTCGAGCTCCAGCCGGGCGTCGCCCAGGTTGTAGTACGCCTCGGGGAACGGCGGCGACAGGCTCAGCGCCCGTTCGTACGCGGCGATGGCCTCCTCCTCGCGCCCGAGCCGTCGCAGGATGTTGCCCACGTTGAAGTGGTGCTCGGGGAAGTCGGGGTCAAGCTCGACGACCTCCATGTAGTCGGCGAGCGACTCCTCCAGCCGGCCCATCATGCCGAGGACCTGGGCCCGGTTGTAGCGCAGCACCGCCCGGTGCAGGACGTGCTCCCCGGGCTCCAGCTCCTGGTCGAGCCGGGCCATGCCGTTCTCCAGCAGCCGCAGCGCCGCGTCGGCACCGTTCTGGCGAACCTCGACGAGCGCCAGGCCGTTGTTGCCGAACACCGAGTGGAAGGCACGCTTCTTCGGGTCCTCAAGCAGGGAGGCGATGGCGATGGCGAGGTTCATCCACGCCCTGGCCTGCTGGTAGTCCCGACGCGCCTCGGGATAGTGCCGGGCGTACAGCATCGCGGTGCCGTAGGCCAGCTCCATGTGCGCGACCGGGTCCGAGGTGGCCGCCCGTGCCTCGTTGTAGATCGCCTCCGCCTCCGATGCCCGGCCGAGGGAGGCGAGCGTGGTGCTCGTCGCGTTGTTGAAGTACCACCAGAGCTCGTCCTGGGTCGCCCGGTCGACGATCGCCAGCCCGCGCACCCCGAGGTCCGCCGCCGCCTGGTAGAGGCCGATCCCCCGGCAGTGGTCCAGCGCCTTGCGCAGGGCGGCGAGACCCGTGCCCTCGGGGTCGCCGCCGCGTTCGGCGTGGAAGGGGACCGCGCCCAGCAGGAGGGAGAACTCTCCCCGACCGGCCAGTTCCGCCGCCCGCTCGTCGTGCAGCCGGGAGCGTTCCTCGCGGGGAAGGCTCTCGTAGGCCACCAGTACCCGAGGGTCGTCGCTGGTCCCGTCGCTGTCGACGTACGCGTGCCCACCGGGCGCGACCTCCCCCGCGGGCTCGGTCGCCGGGGCGTCGACCCGCCTGGCGTGGGTTTCGAGTATCCGTCCTGGTGAGATCGTCGTCTCGCCCGGCGCGTCGGCGACCGGGTCCAGGCCGGTGCCGGCCACCACGGTCAGGCCGTCGAGGTCGCCTCGGCGGAGCAGGACGGCGACGAACTCCTGGTCGGTCGGGTCCGCCTCGTGCAGGTTCTCCACGACCAGCGTCCGAGGCCCGTCACCGAGCGCGCGCAGGTAGTCGCGCAGCAGCTCGGCCAGGCCGTTGGCGATGTTCAGCGTGTGCAGTCGCGAGTAGAAGCGGGTCCGTTCCCCCTTGCCCGCGCTCCACTCCAGTGAGGTCCAGGCGGCCGGCACCACGTGGGCCAGCTCGGGGGTGCTGGTCAGGATCTCGATGTTGTGCCGGGGCCCGAGCTCCGGGCAGCGTTCCAGCACATCCGGCCCGATCGAGCGCAGCAGAGTGCCCACCGCGGTGTACGGGCCGCGTAGCCGCCGGTGCGCGTCGAGCACGGCGAGGACGGGCGGCAGGTCGAGGCGGCTTCTGACAAGGTCGCGGTCGTGGCGCCGGGCGGCTCGGATCCAGTAGTGGTCACCCATGGTGCGTCCTTTCATGCGATGACGTGGTAGAGCCGCTGCTCCCGGCGGCGGTAGCGGTCCCGGAGCGCCATCCAGCCGAGGACGGCGAGCTGTACGAGGATGAAGCCGGCGAAGACGATCGAGTCCAGCAACTCGGCCCAGGTGGCGCCGCCGCCGGTGAAGCGGCTGAGGACTCCGGTGAACATCTGGTACACGACCGGGACGACCGCGGCGACGAACGTGGTCAGGCTCACCGTGTAGCCCACGACGATCAGCCAGGAGTACCAGCGCGCGACCCGCCGGTCGACGGGGTGCCAGTCCGCCTCGTCGTGCAGCCGGTGGCGGCGTCCGAGAAGGCGGTTCACCCGGTTGCTCAGCATGCGCTTGGCGGTGGTGTGCAGGTCGACGCAACCGAGCGCGGTGACGATCAGCACGTACAGGTCGGTGCGGAGGTAGAACGAGAACTGCCACAGGATCCGCAGCAGGATGGCGAAGGCGAACGCGAGGCAGAACCTCCCGGTGGAGGAGAACGCGCCTCCGGGCTCGCGGGTCAGGTCGGCCACGATGGTGAGTACGGCCATGACGACCACGTCGGCCAGGATCCCGGCGACGATCGGCAGGTACCGCTTGCGGCGTGGCACGGCGACCAGGCCGTCCAGGGAGGTCTCCAGCACGATGAAGTAGAGCCTTCGCCCGATGCTCAGCCGGGACCGCAGGCCGAGCCTGCGGCCGGCGAGGGCGTGGAAGCTCTCGTGCAGCAGCAGTTGCGGGATGGCCGCGACGAACAGGGTGGCCTGGATGATCGTGTAGTACTCGGTGAAGAAGACGTGGCGGTAATTGGGCACCAGGTCGTGCCGCCACGCCATCGCGAGCATCGCCCAGGCGACGAGGGCTCCGTAGATGATCCAGGCGGGCACGGAGAAGACCGCCCGGCTGAGCCGCCGCCAGCGGAGAGGGGCGGCCGCGGATTCGGGCTCCTCAGAGGAGCGGATGAAGTCCAGCTCGTGGAGGGCCGCGATCACGTCGTCCATGTCGACGCTCTCGTGGTACTCCTGCTCGTACCAGGCCGCGACCTCACGCGGCGTGGCCCCCTGCTCCAGCCTTCGCACCAGTTCGGCGCCGTCGGGCGGGAAGCCGCCGTAGGAGTCGGTGTCCGGCCTGCCCACCGTCACCTCCTCGCCGTCCGCCAGGTAGACCAGCGGGTGCAGCGGGAGTGGCCGGTCGGGGTCGTACCGGATCATCGGGGCGGCGTCCACGGCTTCTGCGTCAGTCAACGTACAGTCCTCCGTGCGGCTCGGACGCGAGGTGGAAGCGGGGTGGAAGCGCCGGGTGCGTCGCCGCACCCG
>NZ_JBFBIK010000021.1:0-80282 GCF_040685555.1 Sphaerisporangium sp. NPDC088356 | reverse complement strand
CCCGCCGGTACGGGTTCGTACCGGCGGGCCTTTCGCCGTCTTGGGGCGGTTTCCGGCAGGAAGACGCCGGGAGAGGCCGGGCCGAAGGCTGCCACCTCGCGACCCGGCGGGGGGTTGAGAACACAGAATCCGAGAACCATCGAAGGGCGTCTCTGATCGCGGCACCACCGTACCAAGCCGGTCCGGAATTCTCAGGGTTTATGGTCCACAGTCCTCCACAGACGTCGCAGCGGTTCGCCGGCAGGCCCCGGGTTCTTCCATGTGACTGTCGTGCGCGGTAAAGATGGGTTCGTCCCTCGAACTCAGGAGGCAGACCATGCGTACGGCGCACCGAACGTGCCCGCTCTGTGAAGCTGTCTGCGGCCTCACGATCAAACTCGACGACGACGACCGTGTGGTGGATGTGCGAGGGGACGCCGCCGACCCCTTCAGCAAGGGGTTCATCTGCCCGAAGGGCGCGAGCCTCGGCCGGCTCGACGAGGACCCCGACCGCCTGAGCAGGCCGCTGATCCGCGAGGGCGGCGAGTGGCGCGAGGCGAGCTGGGAGGAGGCCTTCGAGGCGGTCGAGCGCGGCCTCGCCGCCGTTCCGGGCCCCGCCCGCGGCGTCTATCTGGGCAACCCCAGCGCGCACACGATGGCGGGGGCCCTGTACGGGGCTCCGCTGATCCGCAGCCTGGGCACCCGGCAGGTCTACTCCGCCAGCACCGCCGACCAGATGCCCAAGCACGTGTCGGCGGGCCTCATGTTCGGCCACCCGCTCACGATCCCGGTGCCTGACCTCAATCGCACCGACTACCTGCTCATGCTCGGCGCCAACCCGCTGGAGTCCAACGGCTCGCTCTGCACCGCGCCCGACTTCCCCGGACGCCTCAAGTCGCTCCGCAAGCGCGGCGGGCGCCTGGTCGTCGTCGACCCGCGCCGCACGCGCACCGCCGCGCTGGCCGACGAGCACGTCTTCATCCGCCCGGGAACCGACGCCTACCTGCTGATGGGCATCGCCCACACGCTCTTCGCCGAGAAGCTCACCAACGTCCGCGTGCCGGTGAGCGGGCTCGAAGAGGTCGAGGCGGCCGTCGCCGAGTTCACCCCCGAGGCCTGCGCGACCGCGTGCGGGGTGCCCGCCGAGCTGATCGTACGGCTGGCGCGCGAGCTGGCCGCCGCCCCCACGGCCGCCGTCTACGGCCGCATCGGCACGTGCACGGTGGAGTTCGGCACGATCGCGCAGTGGCTGGTCGACGTGGTGAACGTGCTGACCGGCAACCTCGACCGGCCCGGGGGCGCCATGTTCCCCCGTCCTGCCACCGAGGGCCCGCGGCGGCGCAAGCCGTACACCATCGGGCGCTGGCACAGCCGCGTGCGCCACCTGCCCGAGGCCAACGGCGAGCTGCCGGTGGCGACGCTGGCCGACGAGATCGAGACGCCAGGCGACGGGCAGATCAGGGCGCTGATCACGGTCGCGGGCAACCCGGTGCTGTCGGCGCCGAACGGCTCGCGGCTGGAGCGCGCCCTCGCCGGCCTGGACTTCATGGTCAGCGTCGACCCCTACCTGAACGAGACGACGCGGCACGCCCACGTGATCCTTCCCCCACCTCGCGTGATGCAGGCGGGGCACTACGACTTCGCGCTCCTCGGCCTGGCCGTGCGCGACTACACCCGGTACTCGCCGCCCGTGCTCCCCCTGGAGCCGGGAAGGCCCACCGAAGCGGTCATCCTCGCGCGGCTGGCCATGATCGCCTCGGGGCAGGGCGCGAGTGCCGATCCCTCGGCCCTGGACGAGCTGATCCTCGACCAGTTGCTCCGCAAGGCCGCCGACACGCCGGGGTCACCCGTGGAAGGCCGCGACCCGGCGGAGCTGCGAGCCCTGCTCACCGGCTCCAGCGGGGCCGAGCTGCGTCTCGACGCGATGCTGCACCTCGGCCCGTACGGCGGCTGGGGCGGGGAGGACGGCCGGGACCTGTCCCTGGCGCGGCTGCTGGAGAGCCCGCACGGCATCGACCTCGGCCCCCTGCGCCCCCGCCTCCCCGGCATCCTCAGCACGGCCTCCGGGACCGTCGAGCTGGCCCCCGAGCCGATCGTGGCCGACGTCGGACGGCTCCGGGAGGCGCTGGCGAGGGAGACCGGCGGCTTCCTCCTCATCGGGCGGCGGCACCTGCGCTCCAACAACAGCTGGATGCACAACGTCGCCCCGCTGGTGGGCGGCACCAACCGCTGCACGCTCCAGATCAACCCCGAGGACGCCGCCGAGCTCGGGCTGGGCGAGCGGGCCGTCGTACGGTCGGCGGCCGGCGAGCTCACCGTACGGCTCGAACCGACGGACACGATCATGCGAGGGGTGGTGAGCCTCCCCCACGGATGGGGCCACGCGGGCACCTCGCAGCTCGTCGCCGCCAAGAACGCGGGGGTGAGCGCCAACACACTGACGGACGAGTCGATCGTCGATCCGCTGTCCGGAAACGCGGTGTTCAACGGGGTGCCGGTGACGCTCTCACCCGCCTGATCCGAGGTCAAGGCGCGGGCCTGGGCAAATCCGGGCGCTTCCGGTAATAGGCTGTGGCCCGTGACCACCGTGCCCGATAAGGAACGTCTGCTGGCCCAGGTCGGTTTCGCCGTGGAAATCGACAAGTTGAAGCGCGTGCTCCGCCGCAACACCCTGATGGACGGCTCCCGCAGGGAGAACGACGCCGAGCACTCGTGGTACCTCGGCATGCTGGCCATGGTCCTCGGCGAGCACGCGCCACCCGGCACCGACCTCGACCGTGTCTCGGCCATGCTGCTCGTGCACGACATCGTCGAGATCGACGCGGGCGACACCTTCATCTACGACCTCGCGGCGGTCGAGTTGCAGGAGAAGGCCGAGCGCGCCGCGGCCGACCGCATCTTCGGCCTGCTGCCAGAAGACCAGACCACCGCACTGCGTGCACTGTGGGAGGAGTTCGAGGAGCGGAAGACCCCCGAGGCGAGGTTCGCCAAGGCTCTCGACCGGCTGGCCCCGATGATCGCCAATCATCAGAACGAGGGCGGAAGTTGGGTGCGCCACGGGGTCACCGTCGATCAGGTGATGGAGAAAGTCGAGATCATCCGGGAGGGCTCAGCGGCCCTCGGCGACTACGCCACCGAGATTGTCGAGCTGTCGGTGGCCCGCGGCCATCTGGCGCGGGGCCGCGCGTAGTCGCCTTCGCGGTGTTCTCTTCGGTTCTGGGGGGTAGGTCCCCTAGGGCGAGAGGGGGCGAAAGTGGAGGAAACTTCGAAGGCCGTCAACTCGCGACGCCGCACGCTCAGGGAGTCCCTGGGCATGTCACTTCCGGTGGGCCTCACCGATCGCCTTGAGCACATCAGGGCGCTCGACCGCGTGGTCGTGCCGGTGGCGAAGCTCATCCGGCGCAAGCTCCCGTCCGGGAGCGCGCTCAGAGACCTGCTGCACGGCGTGCCCACCGGGCATCCGCTGCACCCTCCGCTGGCGACCATAAGCCTGGGCTGCTGGACGGCGACGGCGGTGCTGGACCTCATCGACGTGGATCCCCGGGCGTCGCGGGCCGTGCTCGCCACGGGCATCGCCGGCGCCATCCCGGCCGCCGCCGCGGGGATCACCGACTGGTCGGTCCTCCACCTGGAGCAGCAGCGGGTGGGATTCGTCCACGCGCTGGTCAACCTCACGGCGCTCGGGCTGTACTCGGGGTCGCTCGTGCTGCGGCTGTCCGGGAGGCACCAGGCGGGACGCGCGCTCGCGTTCGCCGGTCTCGGCGCGGCCGGGGTGGGCGGCTACCTGGGCGGGCACCTGGCCTACCGCATGGCGGCCGGGCCGACCCACGCCGAGCCGACGACGCACCTCGTGCCGCTCGGCTGGCACGACCTGTGCCGGTTGTGGGACCTACCCGACGGGCGTCCGGTCTCGCGCCGCCTGGGCTACATCAACCTCTTCGTCCTGCGCCACGGGGCCCAGGTGAAGGTCCTGGCCGACCGCTGCTCGCACCTCGCCGGCCCACTGCACCAGGGGCGGCTGAAGCTGGAGAACGACGAGGCCTGCGTGGTCTGCCCGTGGCACGGCAGCACGTTCCGCCTGGATGACGGCGCCGTGGTCCACGGCCCGGCCACCGCGCCGCAGCCTTCCTTCGAGGTCAACGTCCGGGGCGACGGCATCGTCCAGGTCCGCCCGCGACAGGCCTGACCCGACGGCTCACTCGTCCTCACGGTCGGCGGCCGGGTACTCGACGAGGGCCAGGATGCGGCTCGCCATGAAGCGGGCGGTCCGCACGGCCGTACCGCTCCTGGTCACCTCGCTGACCTCCACGAGGCCTCTCCGGGTGGCCACGTCGACCCGCCGCCCGGCCTTCGTCGCCACGACCTCGTACGTACGCGGAGCATCGCCCGCGTCTATGACGATCTCGACCCGGTCACCCTTCATATCCAGATAAATACCCACTTGTGGGAGTCGTTAGCCGTACACCAGTTTGACAATCGCGACGATCCCCACGCACACGATCAGGACGCGCAGCACCAGGGCCGGCAGCCTGCGGCCTACGCGGGCGCCGACGAACCCGCCGACCAGGGATCCCAGCGAGACAAGAAGCACGACCCACCAGTCCACGGGAGCGATCAGCGTGAACAGGACAGCCGCCGTGGCGTTGACCACCAGCGACAGCACGTTCTTCGCCGCGTTGATCCGCTGCAGGTGGTCGTCGAGGAAGATGCCGAGCAGCCCGATCAGCACCACACCCTGCGCGGCGCCGAAGTAGCCGCCGTAGACCCCGGCGCCGAACACGCCCAGCCACAGCCACGGCCCACCGTGCGGATGGGGGCTGTCCCGCCGCTTGGACAGCCAGGCGTTGAGCCGGGGCTGCGCGACGACCAGCACGCAGGCGAGCGCGATGAGGATGGGGACGATCACCTGGAAGGCCTTGGCGGGCAGGGAGAGCAGCAGCAGGCCCCCGGCCAGCGCGCCGAGCGCCGAGCCCACGCCGAGCCGCGACAACCGCTCACGCTGGCCCTTGAGCTCGCTTCTGTAGCCCAGCGCGCCGGTCACGTTGCCCGCCACGAGCCCCACGTTGTTGGACACGTTCGCGACGATCGGCGGGTACCCCAGCGCGAGCAGCGTCGGAAACGTGATCAGCGAACCTGATCCGACGACGGCGTTGATGCCCCCGGCCGCGAACCCGGCCACGAGGACCGCGACCACCTCCCACGGTGTCAACATGCCACCTTTCGTACGGCTTCGCCCGATGGTAGGCGGCACTCGTACCCAGTCGGCAGGAGGGGTCTCACCGAACGAACGGCTGGGGAAAGCCTGTCAAGAGTACGGCCTCGCCGCGCGTGGGGGCGGGACCCGTGCTCACCGGGCGGGCGGACCCTCCTTGGGCTGGGAGAACAGACCGCCCAGGCCCTCCAGGGCCTTGCCCATCTCGGAAGGCACGATCCAGAGCTTGTTGGCGTCGCCCTTGGCGATCTCGGGAAGCGTCTGGAGGTACTGGTAGGCGAGAAGCTGCTGGTCGGGGTTTCCCTCGTGGATGGCACGGAAGACCATCGCGATGGCGTCCGCCTGGCCCTTGGCCCGCATGGCCTGCGCCTCCGCGTCGGCTTGGGCGCGGAGCACGGCGGCCTCCGCCTCACCGCGCGCCCTGAGAACGGCGGCCTGCCGCTCGCCCTCCGCCGTGAGGATCGCCGACTGCTTCTGCCCCTCGGCCGACAGGATGGAGGCGCGCTTGTCGCGGTCGGCCCGCATCTGCTTCTCCATCGAGTCCTGGATGGAGGCCGGCGGGTCGATGGCCTTCAGCTCGACGCGGTTGACCCGGATGCCCCACCTGCCGGTGGCCTCGTCGAGCACACCGCGAAGCTCGGTGTTGATCTCCTCGCGGGAGGTCAGCGCCCGCTCGAGATCCATGCCGCCGACGACGTTGCGCAGGGTGGTGACCGTCAGCTGCTCGACGCCGGTGAGGAAGTTGGCGATCTCGTACGTCGCGGCCTTGGGGTCGGTCACCTGGAAATAGATCACCGTGTCGATCGACACCACGAGGTTGTCGGAGGTGATCACCGGCTGCGGGGGAAAGGAGACGACCTGTTCTCGCAGGTCGACCGTGGTCTTCACCCGGTCGATGAAAGGCACGACGATGTTGAGGCCCGGAGTGAGCGTGCGGTGGTAACGCCCGAGCCGCTCGATGATGTACGACTGCGCCTGCGGAACGATGCGAATGGTGCGATATAAAGCGAACCCCGCGATGGCCACCACGATCATGGCGACGACAAGCTGTGTCATGAGCCACTCCGACCCGACGAATCCGATGAGCCCCGGCCGGAATGATATTTGGTTTGGCCTTTACTTGTTCGATAACCACGCGGGTGAATCGCTGGAATCGAAAATCACCCGCCCGCGCCGCCGATTTCCACGATCACCCCGGAAGGGCGCGGGCGTACCACCGGCCGTCGGCGCTGCGCTCCAGGCTCAGGGGCACCCCGAAGGTGCGTGAGAGGTTGTCGGCGGTCATGACGTACTCGATCGGGCCCTGGGCCACCACGGACCCGTGGCGGAGCAGCAGCACGTGCGTGAAGCCGCTAGGCACCTCCTCCACGTGGTGGGTGACCAGCACCATGGTCGGGGCCTTGGCGTCGTAGGCGAGCGCGGACAGGCGGCGTACGAGATCCTCACGGCCGCCGAGGTCGAGCCCGGCCGCGGGCTCATCGAGCAGCAGCAGCTCGGGGTCGGGCATGAGCGCCCGAGCGATCTGCACGCGCTTCCGCTCGCCCTCCGACAGCGTGCCGAACTTCCGCCTGATCAGATGGGCGCAACCGAGCTGGTCGATGAGCTCCACCGCACGCGTGACGTCGCCCGAGTCGTACTCCTCGTTCCAGCGGCCGAGGATGGCGTACGACGCGGTCAGCACGAGGTCGATGACCTTCTCCTCCGGCGGCACCTTCTCGGCCAGCGCGGAGCTGGCGAGACCGATGCGAGGTCGCAGGTCGAAGACGTCCGTCTGGCCGAGCCGCTCGCCGAGGATCTCGACCGAGCCCTCGCTGGGATACAGAAGAGCCGCCGTGACCTGCAGCAGCGTCGTCTTCCCCGCGCCGTTGGGGCCGATCACGACCCAGCGCTCGTCCTCCTCGACGGTCCAGTCGATGCCCCGCAGCAGCGCCGCGCCATCTCTGCGGACGGCGACGTCCTGGAGCCGAAGCACCTGACCACCCATCCCGAATACCTCCTGACATGTTCATCCGGATCAACCCGGTTCATCCGGATCAACCCGGCGCCACCGGGCGAGTCGCCCCGCCCAGTGTCCCTCCGGACCAAACCTATTGCAGCATCAGCGCATATCGTGGTTCGGTGCACCCCGATTCACCGATCTCCGCCACCTTGGTCGCATGGGGCAACGCTTGGCTTGCCGGACATGTCGGCCTTGACGAGGCTGTCGACCGGCTGGAGCGCGCGGCGGGACCACAGGTCGTCTCGAGTGAGGTGACCGACACCCCCCTGCGCGGATTCCTCGCCGACCTGCGCGTCGAGGGCATGAGTGCCCTGCGCCTGGCCCTTCCCGCCGCGGGCGATCCGCTCGGCCTGACCGGCCCTCCCCCCTTCAACATGGCCGCCGTGGACGCCGGGCAGGCGGCGACGGCCGTGCTCCCCGGCAGGTCGCTGGGCCTGGTCCCCTCCCCCGACCGTCGTGGGTCGTCCTACTCCGGAGTCCGCTGGACCGTGATGGAGGCGGGCAGCGCCACGCCGGACGTGCCCGGTCTCACCGACGCGGAGCACGCGCTGACCACGGCCATGCTCTCGGCCACCGACGCGCTGCTCTCGGTCGAGGGCCCGGCCAGGGGCCAGCCCTCCATCAAGACCACCGACGACGGCCTCGCCCCGGGATACCCCGCCCGCGCCCACAGGGTGGCCGCCCTCACGGCGCGGCTCGCCTCGGTGCTGCGCGTCGCCGACGAGCGCGGGCTCACCTCGGGCCAGATCGCCGTGCGCAACGAGGCCCTGCGCGACCTCGACCGCGCGGTGCGGCGCGCCCGCGTGGCCGCCCACCACGCGATCATCGAGGCCCGCCACTCGTCCGAGTCGCTGAGGACCCCTCCAAGCGGCTCCCGGTCGCGGCCGGACAACGCTCATCCGCGTGGCACGTAGCCGTGACGCACGGCGTACAGGGCCGCCTGGGTGCGATCCTGGACTCCGAGCTTCATCAGCACGTTCGACACGTGCGTCTTGACGGTCTTCTCCGCGACGACGAGCTCCCTGGCGATCTCGCGGTTCGACCGGCCTGAGGCGATCAGCGCGAGCACCTGGCGCTCCCGCTCGGTCAGCATGGCGATGGGCGCGTGCCCGGCGGGCGCGTCCGCACCGGTCAGCATGGCGTCGGCCGCTTCGGGCGCCAGCAGCACCTGGCCGCCGTGCACCGATCTGATGGCCTGCACGAGCGCGGCCGGGTCCACGTCCTTGTAGAGGAAGCCCGACGCCCCCGACCGCATGGCGGGGGCCACGTCGCCCTTGTCGCTCACCGAGGTCAGCACGATCACCCGTACGCGCGGGCCGCGCTCGGACAGCTCGCGCAGGGCGCCCAGGCCGTCCAGCACCGGCATCTTGAGGTCGAGCAGCAGAACGTCCGGTGCCAGTGACTCCACCAGGGAGACGGCCTCGGCGCCGTCCGCCGCCTCGCCCACGATCGCAAGGTCGTCCTGCAGGTCGAGGAAGGTGCGCAGTCCCTGGCGCACGACGGGGTGGTCGTCGGCGATGAGGACGCGGATCACGCGGCCACCTCCAGCCGGACGGTCGTCCCCGCGCCTGGCTCCGACGAGACGAGCAGCGAGCCGCCGGCCGCCTCCGCCCGATCGCTCATCGACAGGAGCCCGAGGCCCCGGGTGGACGGCGTCTCGACCTCGAAACCGTCCCCGTCGTCCCTTACCTCCAGCGTGAGCCGCGATCCCTCGGTATGGAGGCACACCTCTATGGACGACGCGTTCGCGTGCCTGAGCGCGTTGTGGAGGGCCTCCTGGGCCACGCGCAGCACGGCCACCTCCGTCGCGGGGTCCAGCTCGAAGGACGGGGTGGAGGTGAAGGTGAGCGTGACGGGATACAGGCGGTCGAGCAGGGCGGTGTGCTTGCGCAGCGTCTCGGCCAGCCCGTGGCGGTCGAGCTCGGCCGGGCGCAGCTCGACGATCACGGCCCTGAGCTCGGCCAGCGCCTCTCCCGCCAGCCGCTGGACGCGTTCGATCTCGGTCATGGCGCGCTGTGGGTCGGAGGTGACCAGCGAGGCCGCCGCCTGGGCCGTGAGCCGCAGCGAGAACAGCTTCTGGGTCACGGCGTCGTGCAGCTCGCGCGCCATGCGGTTGCGCTCTTCGACGATCGTCAGCTCGCGGCCCCGCTCGTACAGCCGGGCGTTGGTCAGCGCGATCGCCGCGTGCGCCGCGAAGAGGGTGAGCAGATCCTCGTCCGCCCGCGTGAAGCCGCCCGGGGCACGCTTGTTGGACAGGAAGATGATGCCGAGGACCTCGTCGGCGTCGCGGATGGGCACCCCGATGAAGTCCTTGAGCACCGGGTGCGCGGCCGGCCACCACTCGAAGCGCGGGTCCTCGCGGATGTCCGGCAGGCGCACGGGCGCCGCCTCCTGGAGCATCGCGGCCAGCATGCCGTGCTGGCGAGGGAGCGGGCCGATGGCATCCCACTGCTTGTCGCTGACGCCCTCCGCGACGAACTCCGCGAACGAGCCGTCGTCGTCGGGCACCCCGAGCGCGGCGTAGCGGGCGCCGAGCAGCGTGCGCGCCGAGCGCACGATCACCTGGAGCACCTCGCGGACCGACAGGTGCCGGGTGACGGCGAGCACCGCGGAGCTCACCGCGTGCAGCACCGCGTCACGATCGATGTCACGCTCGATGGCCGGTTCGGTCGTCACGACCACACTGTAGGCGCGACGGGCAGCAGGGGCGGCTCGGCCGATGGTCCTAGGTCCATGGGCGCGGTCAGGAGCGGTCTGAGGCCCGATGTCCGCCGGGCGCCCCGCTCCTAGCGTCGTGACCATGGCAGAAGACATGCGAACAACGACGGACACGCGGCCCACGGCCCTGGTCACCGGGGCATCCCGCGGTCTCGGACTCGCCCTGGCCCGCGCCCTCGCCGCCGGCGGCTGGCGGCTGGTCATCACCGCGCGCGGCGCCGCCGACCTGGAGGAGGCGGCGCGGGAGACCGGCGCGACGGCACTGGCCGGCGACGTCGCCGATCCGGCGCACCGCGAGCGCCTGGCACGGGCCGTACACGAGCTCGGCGGCCTCGACCTGCTGGTCAACAACGCCGGCTCGCTCGGAGCCGTACCGCTGCCCCCGCTGGCGGCCTACCCCCTGGACGCGCTCTCCGGCGCCCTCGCGACCAACGTGATCGGGCCCCTCGCACTGATCCAGGCGACGCTTCGCGGGCTGCGCGAGCGCGGGGGCGCCGTGATCAACATCTCGTCCGACGCGGCGGTGGAGGCGTACGAGGGCTGGGGCGGCTACGGCCTGACGAAGGCGGCGCTCGACCAGCTCTCCCACGTGCTCGCGGTCGAGGAGCCCGGCATCGCCGTCTGGTGGGTGGACCCCGGCGAGATGCGCACGCGCATGCTGGCGGACGCGATCGGCGAGCAGGACGCGGCGAGCGCGGCCGACCCGGAGACCGTGGCCGCGTTCCTGGCCGACCTGGTCAAGAGGCGCCCCGCGAGCGGCCGGGTGACCCGATGATCGCCTTCGACCTCCCGAGGATCCGCGAGGCGCACGAGCCGCCGGAGGCTCGCGGGCTGGCGCGCGACGCCGTGCGCCTCATGGTGACCGGCACGGACTCCGGCTCGGTCACCCACCACACCTTCACCGACCTGCCCGACCTACTCCGTCCTGGTGACGTTCTCGTGGTCAACGACTCGGCCACCCTGCCCGCGGCGGTGCCGCTGGACCGGCTCGCCGTGCACTTCTCGACCGAGCGCGAGGACGGCTCGTGGCTGGTGGAGCTGCGACGCCGCTCAGCGGGCGCCACCGAGCCGTACGCGGGAGGCGAGCCCGGGGAGTGGCTGCCGCTCCCGGGAGGCGCCACACTTCGCCTGCTGGGGCGCGAGACGCCCAGACTGTGGCGGGCGGTCGTCGACCGGGATGTCCCGAGCTACCTGCGGGAGTACGGGCTGCCCATCCGGTACTCCTACGTGGACCGCGACTGGCCGCTGTCGGCCTACCAGACCGTCTTCGGCGTGCGGCCGGGCAGCGCCGAGATGCCGAGCGCCGGTCGGCCGTTCAGCCACGAGCTGGTCACCGCGCTGGTCAGCCGGGGCATCGTGGTCGCCCCCATCACCCTGCACACCGGCGTCGCCTCGCCGGAGAAGGACGAGCCGCCCTACCCCGAGCGCTTCGCGGTGTCACCGCAGACGGCGCGGCTGGTCAACCAGGCCGAGGGCCGGGTCATCGCCGTCGGCACGACGGTCGTGCGGGCGCTGGAGACCGCGGCGCTCGGCACTGGGGAGGTGCGCGCGGCCGAGGGATGGACCTCGCACATCGTCACCCCGGCCGGGGGCGTTCACGCGGTGGACGGGCTGATCACCGGCCTGCACGAGCCGCGTTCGAGCCATCTCATGATGCTGTCGGCCATCGCGGGCGAGGAGCTTCTCTCCCGATCGTACGAGGCGGCGTTGCGCGAAGGGTATTTGTGGCATGAATTCGGTGACCTCCACATGATCACATCAGATCAATTCCGCATAAAGTGATGCACAAGGACGTTCCAAGTCGATAGTTCGATGCTGGATCACGTCGATTCGAGCCACTTCTACGGGAGATCACCCATGCGTCGGCACCTCTCCGCACTTGCCGCACTCACCCTCGCCGGGTCCCTGGCGGGCGCCTCGCTCGCCGTCCCCGCCATGGCGGACACCACTGTCGTCACGGCCGCCCCCGCGAGCGCCACTCAGGCGGTCGCCGCCCCGCAGTCACCGCTTTACACCCGCGTCGTCTGGAACAAGTACGTACGACGTGGGGGCGTCATCACGTATTCGCTGAAGAGCACGAACAAGGGCGAATAGCCGACCGACCTCGCCGGCGTCTTCGGCAGGCTTCCCAAGGGCGCCAGCAAGGCGCGCGTGGTCGGAAAGGCCTCCTCGACCTACTGCGGAATCTCGGGCCGCGACCTGTTCTGCGTCTTCGACACGCTCAAGCCGAACCGCTCGACCACCCTCAAGGTCCGGGTGTGGCTGAAGAAGAGCACCAAGGGAACGGCCGCCGCCCAGTTCGCCCACTTCTCCGTGGACGTCCCCGAGGGCGTCGACGTCACCAACGAGGAGGAGTTGGACAAGCTCGACCTCCAGAGCCAGCTCAACTACCGCACGTTCAAGACCAAGATCCTCCGCTGACCGACGCCTTTCTCACGGGCGTCGGCCCTTTCGGAGCGGCCACCGCGTGTGCGGTGGCCGCTCTGTCGTTGTCACGCCAGCCAGATAACTCATCAAGGCGCTTTTGCGAGCATTTGAGCAACAATGTCTGGATAAAGGCTAATTAAGTGGTCATCGTGCAGTGGATCATGATAGAAACGCTGCGGTTTACTCATGGACTTTCCGGTCCGCGATCACGTACCCCGGAGAAGTCCGTGTTCCCTGCCCGGGAACCACGAGTTCCCGCCCCCTGTTCCCTCACCCTCCTGGGAGACGTGCATGCGCCACCCCCTTGGCAAAATCGCGACGACGGTCGTCACCGTCCCGCTCGCGGGCGCTCTGCTGTTCGGTGCCGCCCCCGCCTCCGCCGCCCCGGCCACCAGCGCCACCGCCAAGACCACCACGGTCAGGGCCGCCGACGACCCGTACTCCACCTTCTCGGTCAAGGTGACCGCGACCAAGAAGGTCAAGCGCGGCGGCACGATCACCTACCGGATCAAGGGCCTCAACAAGGGTCCCTGGGAGGCGGACGACTACTACCTCGGCGGCATCCTGCCCAAGGGCATCCGCGGCACCATCTACTACGACGGCCCCAAGGGCACCAAGTGCGACTTCTTCCCTGACGGCTTCTGGTGCTGGCCTCCCCACGTCCTGGAGAAGGGCGAGGACAGCTGGCTGACCATCGAGTTCAAGCTCAAGAAGAGCGTCAAGGGCACCGTGAAGGCCGACCTGGGCGTGAACACCTGGGACTGGCCGACCGGTGCCGAGGACCTCAGCAGGGATGAGCTGAAGAGGATGGGCATCAAGGGCTGGTACTTCACCAAGAAGGTGAAGACCACAATCGTCGGCTAGCCGTACGACTTCCGGGCCGCCCGCCGACGCGCGGGCGGCCTTCTTCGTGGGCGCGGCGAACCCCGTCGAGCACGCCCGCGGCCGTCGCCCCGCCGTCGTCCAGGGGGATCGAGCAGCATCCCCCGAGCCAGGTGTAGCCCTCGCTGACCATCTAGCGGGCGATCCCCGCCCACATCAGCCCGGCCACCGCGCCACCGCGATGATCGGGGTGCACGCACGTACGCCCCACCTCGACCATGCCCCGGCGGATCCCGACATGGGCAGATGGCCATCGGCCGTCCGTATGGTGAACCGCTTGCACGCTCACTCTGAGCGGTCGGTAGCGTTGTCCGCGATGAAGCAGCGCACGCTTTTGATCACGCTGACCGGCCCCGACCGGCCTGGAGTGACCTCCAGGTTGTTCACCGTGCTGGCCTCCTTTCCCGTCAACGTCGCCGATGTCGAGCAGGTCGTCATCCGCGGGCGGCTGATCCTCGGCGTTCTCGTCGCGTACGCCGGCGGGCCGCCGACCGGCACCGGCGGCACGCTCGGCGCCATGTGGGCCGCCGTGGAGCGCGTCGCGGAGGACCTCGGCATGGAGGTCGAGCTGACCACCGGCACCGACCTGAAGGAGAAGCGCCGCCGCGGGCGCCTCCACGTGACCGTCCTCGGCAACCCCCTGCAACCGGCCGCCATGGCCGGCATCGCGGGCCGCATCGCCGCGGCGGGGGCCAACATCGATCGCATCGAGCGGCTGGCGCACCTGCCGGTCACCTGCATAGAGCTGGCGATCTCCGGTGCCGACTCCACCGCCCTGCGCGCCGAGCTGACCGCCGAGGCCGTGCTGCAGCAGGTCGACGTCGCGGTGCAGCGCTCCGGCCTGCACCGCAGGGCCAAGCGGCTGATCGTGATGGACGTCGACTCCACGCTCATCCAGGCCGAGGTGATCGAGCTGCTGGCCCGCCACGCGGGCTGCATGGACGAGGTGGAGAAGATCACCACATCGGCCATGCGCGGCGAGCTCGACTTCGCGGCCTCGCTGCGCGAGCGGGTGGCGCTGCTCGAAGGGCTGCCCGAGAGCGTCTTCGATCTCGTCCGCAAGGAGGTCGTGCTGACCCCGGGCGCCCGCACCCTGGTGCGCACCCTGAAGCGGCTCGACTACCGCTTCGCCATCGTCAGCGGCGGCTTCACCCAGATCACCGACTCGCTGGTCTCCGAGCTCGGCATCGACTACTCCGCCGCCAACACCCTTGAGGTGGTCGACGGCAAGCTCACCGGCCGCGTGGTGGGGGAGATCGTCGACCGTCCCGGCAAGGCACGCGCCCTGGAGCGGTTCGCCCAGCAGGCGGGCATCCCCATCAGCCAGACCGTGGCGATCGGCGACGGCGCCAACGACCTCGACATGATCGCCGCCGCGGGGCTGGGCATCGCCTTCAACGCCAAGCCGGTGCTGCGCCAGGCCGCCGACGCGGCCGTGAACGTGCCCTACCTGGACGCGATCTTGTACCTGCTCGGCATCTCGCGCGACGAGGTCGAGGCCGCGGACGCCGAGGACGGCCTGCCGCCGCAGAACCCCGCCCTGCCACCTGAGTGACCCTCAGGCCGGCGGGTCCTTGGGGTTCCAGCGGCTCACCAGGCGCCCGTCGCCGGGGCCGAGATCCGTCCAGGCGCCCGTCTCCAGCACGGCGAAGGCACCGGGCGGGAAGCCCTCGTCGTCGTGCGAGAGGGTGAGGTTCAGGACCAGCTCGTGCACAGCGGGGTTGTGCCCGACCACCAGGAGCGTCGACACCTCGTCGTCGGTGCGCCCGATGAGCTCCAGCAGCTCGTCCGGATACGCCTCGTAGATCTCGCTCTCCAGGTGGAGCGGCGCCTCCGGGGCGAGACCGGCCAGGACCAGCTCGGCGGTCCGCCTGGTGCGCGTGGACGGCGAGCACAGCACCAGATCGGGTGACATGCCCATTTGTCGCAAGGTCTCCCCGGCCCGTCCGGCGTCGCGCTCGCCGCGATCGGTCAGGGGACGTTCCCTGTCGGCGAGCCCGGGCACGTGCGCGGCCTTGGCATGTCTCAGGACGATGAGCGTGTTCACTCCCCCAACTATCCCATTACACGCGTACGGCTACCGCCCCATCGGGCGGTAGCCATACGTACTTGGAAAGGCCGCGTTACGTCAGCTCGACACCTTCTCGGTCTCGACCTTCTCGCTCTCGTCGCCGTTGGCCGGGGCGATGCTGTTCGAGCGCCGCTTGGAGACGACGATCGCACCGACCACGATCGCGACAGCGACCACCGTGACGCCGATGCGCAGCACCGCGTTCTCGGCGTACGTCACGACGGCCGGGGCGATCAGCAGGGCCACGAGGTTCATGACCTTGATCAGCGGGTTGATCGCAGGACCGGCGGTGTCCTTGAACGGGTCGCCGACGGTGTCACCGATGATCGTCGCCTCGTGCGCGGGCGAACCCTTGCCTCCGTGGTGGCCGTCCTCGACGAGCTTCTTGGCGTTGTCCCAGGCGCCACCGGAGTTGGCCAGGAACACCGCCATCAGCGTGCCGCAGGCGATCGCGCCCGCGAGGTAGGCGCCGAGCGGCGCGTACCCGAGGGCGAAGCCGACCGCGATCGGCGTCATGACGGCGAGCAGGCCGGGCGTGGCCAGCTCGCGCAGCGAGTCACGGGTGCAGATGTCGACCACACGGCCGTAGTCGGGCAGCTCGGTGCCGGCCATGATGCCCGGCTTGGTGCGGAACTGCTCGCGCACCTCGAACACGACCCGCCCGGCCGCACGGCCCACGGCGCTGATGGCGAGCCCGGAGAACAGGAACACCACCGCGGCGCCGATGATCAGGCCGACGAGCACGTTGGGCGAGTCGACGCTGAGGCTGAACGAGCTGAACGAGCCCAGCGCCTCCTTGACCCCGGCGCTCGCCTTGGCCAGTTCGAGCTCGACCGCCGTACGGAACGAGCCGAACAGCGCGGTCGCCGCGAGCACGGCCGTCGCGATCGCGATGCCCTTGGTGATCGCCTTGGTGGTGTTGCCCACCGCGTCGAGGGAGGTGAGGATGCGGGCACCCTCGCCCTCGACGTCGCCGGACATCTCGGCGATGCCCTGGGCGTTGTCGGAGACCGGGCCGAAGGTGTCCATGGACACGATCACGCCGACGGTGGTGAGCAGGCCGGTGCCGGCCAGGGCCACCGCGAACAGCGCCACGGTCACGTTGCCGAAGCCGAGCAGGAACGCCCCGTACACCGCGCCACCGATGAGCAGCGCGGAGTAGACGGCCGACTCCAGGCCGACGGCGATGCCGGACAGGATGACGGTGGCCGGACCGGTCAGCGAGCTCTCGCCGATGTCCCTCACCGGGCGGCGGTTGGTCTCGGTGAAGTACCCGGTGAGCACCTGGATGGCGCTCGCGAGGATCAGGCCGATCAGCACGGCGCCGATCGCGATCAGCCGCGGGTCGGAGTTGAGCCCGGCGATGCTGCTGCTGACGTCGGTGAGCTGCGAGAAGGAGCTCGGCAGGTAGGCGAACGCCGCGACCGCGACCAGGACGGCCGAGATGGCCGCCGAGATGAAGAAGCCGCGGTTGATGGCCGCCATGCCGTTGCGGTCGCCGCTCCGGGGAGCGGTGGCGAAGATGCCGATGATCGCGGTGAGCACACCGATCATGGGAACGATCAGCGGGAACACCAGGCCCTCGGTGCCGAAGGCGGCCTTGCCGAGGATGAGGCTCGCGACCAGCATGACCGCGTAGGACTCGAACAGGTCGGCCGCCATGCCTGCGCAGTCGCCGACGTTGTCGCCCACGTTGTCGGCGATGGTGGCGGCGTTGCGCGGGTCGTCCTCGGGGATGCCCTGCTCGACCTTGCCGACCAGGTCGGCGCCCACGTCCGCGGCCTTGGTGAAGATGCCGCCACCCACTCGCATGAACATCGCGAGCAGCGCCGCGCCGAAGCCGAAGCCCTCAAGCACGCTCGGGGCGTCGCCCTTGTAGACGAACACCACGATCGCGGCGCCCAGCAGGCCGAGCCCGACGGTGAACATGCCGGCCACACCACCGGTGCGGAAGGCGATGCGCATCGCGACCTTCTCGCCCGCGTCACGGGCGGCGGCGGCGACGCGGACGTTCCCGCGCACGGCCAGCCACATGCCCATGAAGCCGGTCAGCGCGGAGAACACCGCGCCGACCACGAAGAATACCGAGCGGCCGATGGCCACGCCGGTCGTCTCCGCGGGAAGCAGGAAGAGCAGGAACGGGATGATCACTACAAAGATGGCAAGTGTCCGGAACTGCCGCGTGAGATACGCGGCGGCGCCTTCCTGTACAGCTCGCGAGATGTTCTGCATTCGCTCGGTGCCTTGACCGGCAGCGAGCACCTCTCTTACGAGACCACCGGCGACGGCGAGCGCGAGCAGCGCCACCGCGGCCACCACGATCACGATCGTGAGATGGGAACCACTAAGGGATACCGCTGCGGCGTCGTCAGCGGCGAGATAGAGCCTAGACATCCGTCCTCCTCGGCCAGACGGGTAGGTCCACGCGCGGACCGCGCTGCGAAGTCAGTCGAGGGGGCGGCGCGCATCCGAGCTGGATTGGCAGTGCCGCTTCCGGTAACGTCCGCAGACCTTCCCGCAGGGCGACGTCGATCTGCGGGGACAAAACCTTGGCCGGTGCCGGGAGTCTACGCAGGCACGCGCTAGATATGAAGCCTCTTCAGCCAGCCAATTAGGGGCTCGTCCAGTAAGCCGCGCGGCTTTGCCCAGTAACAACGCGGTTTTCCCCGCCCAGGGCGCGACGACGTCCGTATTACGGACAGTCCTTTATTGCCAAATTATTAGGACCTATAGACCTGCGGACATGCCGGAACCCGGCACCGCAACTCCATCGGAGATGGGGAATAGGGGTCTTCACCTGCGTTGACACTCAGGGGGCCGGCACGGCGGACGGCTCCGCCCGTCCGAGGGCGGCCTTGTCCGCTGGTGGCCGGTGTACGCGGGGGAACTTCCCAGCACGCGGCCGTACGACGAGATCACCACTGGTCGGCTGGGCATGACACCAGCGCGCAGGTGGGATCGGGGAGATACCCGCTGCCGCAGGGAAGGCACCCGACCTGGCTCGGGAGTAGTCCGAGCTGGTCGGGCGGGCATCCGGCCGCTTCAGGCGGTCACCCTGGGCAGCCCTTCACCGGGGCCACTGCGGGTGATCGCTTGCAAGCGGGCGCTCCAAGCGGGTGCCCAAGAGGCCGCCACAAGCGGTCTCCTGGAAGCCGCTTCAAGCGGTGGCGAAGCCGGTGGTGGCCGCGGGCCAGCTCATCCTGATCCGCAACCCTTTCGCACTCGGATACACCTCGACGTCATCCGCCAGCGCGGCGATGACGGCGATGCCGAACCCGGACATCAGCGTGTCGGCGGGGAGCAGGCTGGCCAACGCGGTGCCGTTGACGGGCGTTGGCGCCCCATCCTCCTCCATATACGCCTGTTCCAGGTCGTCACTCGGTGCCGAGTCGGTGACCGTGACCTCGAAGCGTCCCGACTCGTCGCACAGCTCTATGCGGATCGGCTCGCCGGGGCAGTGAACGCGATGTGCCTCCACTGCCCGCGAGCATGCCTCACCTACAGCGAGCCGTACTTCGTCCAGCAACTCCTCGGCGACCCCAGTGCGGCGGGCGATGGCCGTAGCGACCAGCCGCGCCGTGCGCACGTGAGCCGGAAGTGCGCTGAACGTCAGCTCAACGGTGGCCATGACTACTTGTCTCGGCCGTGAGCTTCCTTGGCCTCTTCGACCGAGGCGTAAATCCCGAAGACCTTGGTGAGACCGGTGATCCGGAAGATCTTCAGGATGCGCTCCTGTGTACAGACGAGCTCCAGGGAGCCGTCGTGCGCACGAACGCGCTTGAGCCCGCCGACCAGGACGCCAAGTCCTGTGGAATCCAGGAAGTCCACCTTCTCCATGTTCACGAGGAGGTGGAAGTTACCCTTGTTGACCAGGTCGATCAGCAGCTCACGCAGCCTCGGCGCGGTATAGACGTCGATCTCACCCTCGACTTCCACGATGGTGAGTCGGTCTTCAGTGTGGTGGTCCAACTTCAGATCCACAGATCCTCCAGCGCCTTGCCTGCTGAGTCCACGACGAGGGGTCTGACATGCTGGGACCCCAAGTCCCAGCGCGCAATACCCTGACGCGCGGCATTCAACCACGCCCCGCCTTCGTGTCTATACGAAATCACGACTCCGGGCGACTCTCCCCCAAGATGCCAAACTGGAAACCAGTGACTCCGACTACCTCACCCTCACGGCGAGCAGGCCCGATACTCTCACGCCTGCTCGCGGCACCCGCGCGCCGGGAGCGTGTCACCCATGTAGAGCACGTTCCCGCACGTCAGGCGGGTGAAGCACGCTGGCCCGGCTGGGTCGACGAGCTTCTTGTAAGCCGTCTGCGAAATCAAGGCGTCGACGGGCTCTGGGAGCATCAGGTGACCGCCGCCGAGCTGGTTCATCGTGGCCAAAACGTGATCATTGCCACAGGCACGGCTTCGGGAAAATCACTCGCCTACCTGGTGCCGGCCGTTTCGGAGATACTCTCCGGGGGTTCCGTCCTCTACCTCACGCCGACCAAGGCGCTCGCCGCCGACCAGTTGCGGTCGTTGAGAGACCTGAAGCTGGCGCAGTTGCGGGCCGCGACCTACGACGGGGACACCCCGCCCGAGGAGCGCCAGTGGGTGCGCCGGCACGCCAACTACGTGTTGACCAACCCCGACATGCTCCACCGGTCGATGCTGCCCCACCACTCGTCGTGGTCGTCCTTCTGGCGGCGGCTGAAGGTGGTGGTCGTGGACGAGTGCCACGGGTACCGCGGCGTCTTCGGCTCACACGTGGCCCAGATCGTGCGCCGCATGCGCCGGATCTGCGCCAAGTACGGCTCTGATCCGGTGTTCATCCTCGTCTCGGCTACCGTGAGCGACCCCGCGGCTGCGGCGATGCGCCTGACGGGCCTTGAGATGGCCGAGGTGACCACGGACGCCTCTCCCCGGGGTTCGACCACGTTCGCACTGTGGGAGCCGCCCCTGACGGACCTGCGGGGCGAGGGCGGCGCCCCGGTCAGGCGCACGGTGACGGCCGAGACCGCCGACCTGCTGTCCGATCTGGTGATCGACGACGTGCGGACCCTCGCCTTCGTCCGCTCGCGCCGTGCCGCCGAGACGGTCTCGCTGATCGCCCGGGGCAATCTTGAGGAGATCTCACCCGAGCTTCCTGGCCGGGTGGCCGCCTACCGGGCCGGGTACCTCGCCGAGGACAGGCGCGTGCTGGAGAAGGCGCTGCGATCAGGCTCGATCATGGGGCTGGCGACCACCAACGCGCTGGAGCTCGGCATCGACGTCTCGGGGCTGGACGCCGTGCTCATCGCCGGATGGCCGGGCACGCGGGCCTCCCTGTGGCAGCAGGCCGGGCGCGCCGGTCGCGACGGCCAGGACGCCCTGGCGGTGCTGATCGCCCGTGACGACCCCCTGGACACCTACCTCGTCCACCATCCCGAGGCGCTTTTCGGGCAGCCGGTCGAGGCGATCGTGCTCGACCCGGACAATCCCTACGTCCTCGGGCCTCACCTGTGCGCGGCCGCGGCCGAGATCCCCCTGAGCGAGGCCGACCTGGCCGTGTTCGGCCCCTCGTCCGAAGAGGTGCTCGACGACCTCGTACGGCGGGGCATGCTGCGGCGGCGCCCGCAGGGATGGTTCTGGACCCGCCGGGAGCGTGCCGCGAACCTGGCCGACATCAGGGGCTCGGGCGGAGCGCCCGTACAGGTCGTGGAGTCCTCTACAGGACGGCTGCTCGGCACCGTCGACGAGTCCTCCGCCCACACCGCCGTGCACACCGGCGCCGTTCATCTCCACATGGGGGACACCTATCTGGTGGAACTGTTGGATCTGGACGCCGGCGTCGCCTTGGTCTCGGCCGCCGAACCCGACTACTCCACCTTCGCCAGGGACGTGACCGAGATCTCGGTGCTGGAATCCCTGCGGTCGCACCCCTTCGGGCCGGGCGAGCTGCACTTCGGCACCGTGGAGGTGACCCGGCAGGTCGTCTCCTTCCTGAAGCGCCGCGTCCAGACCGGGGAGATCCTCGGCGACGAGCCCCTCGACCTACCGCCACGCACCCTGCGCACGCGGGCCGTGTGGTGGACGCTGCCCGACGACGCCGTGGCCCCCCTCGTCGCCCAGGGCCTGGACCTCGGTGGCGCGGCCCACGCGGCCGAACACGCCTCGATCGGCCTGCTCCCGCTGTTCGCCACCTGCGACCGCTGGGACATCGGCGGCGTCTCCACGGAGTCGCACCTCGACACCGGTCTTCTCACGGTCTTCGTGTACGACGGGCACGAAGGCGGGGCCGGGTTCGCCGAACGCGGCTACGCACGCGCCCTCGACTGGCTCACCGCCACGCGCGAGGCCATCGCCTCATGCGAGTGCGAACGCGGCTGCCCCTCCTGCATCCAGTCCCCCAAATGCGGCAACGGCAACGAACCCCTGGACAAACAAGGCGCCCTCCACCTCCTGGACACCCTCCTCCCCACCCCCTGACCACGCCTCCGTCCCACCCGACCAGCACACGACCGTCCCACCCGACCGGCACACGACGGACTTGTCCGTCAAGATTCCCTTTCCCGCGATGCCGGCTCTAGTGATCGTGGTCACCGAGGGCCCGCCCGGGACTCGGCAACAGCAGAGCGTTCGCCCAGCCCAGGAAGAACCAGGCGGACCACGACTCGCACGTCCACGACTCCGGCTCGAATTACACAGCGCGTGATCGAGGCGTGGTTCTCCTCAGCCAGGTCCCGAGCGCGGCGACAGGCCCTCTCGGGAGCGGCAAGCGCTTGGACCGCGGCCGCCAGAGCACTGAGATCAGCGGCCGACTGGGCGCGATGTCGCGCTATTCGGGCCGACCCGACCCACAACAGGGTTGCCGCCAGAAACCAGATCAGCACCATAAACGCAAGCACCCACACCGCAGCCGCCCCCCGCTCCCCAGCCTCCCCTCCACGGACTCCAAGGCGTGACCACCCTCCTTCTCTCCCTGGCACACCGAAAGACCCGCCAGCTCTCCCTGGCACACCGAAAGACCCGCCAGACCCCGAACAGCCCGAGTCTCTGGAATCACCCGGGTCATGGGAGCCATGTGGATCTGCGGTATTCACAGCAGTCGGGACAATCTCGCGGTCAGGACGGTGAGACCGATGAAAGCGATCAAGACGCCCAGGGCGCTCATGACGCTTACTGCGGGATTCATCACACTTAAGCCGGTCATGCGGTGATTACGATCCATCCGAGGGTCCTCCCGGTGACGAGTGAGCCGGGGCGTCTCCTGAGAGCGGGGCGTCCGCTCCCAGTTCGGTCGCGGAACTCGCAGAGGCTCCCACCGGGACCGCCGGCACCGCGATCAACCAACTCGGCCGGACCGAGGTCGAGATCGTCACCCGGCTCAACTCGGAATCGCGGGTCACCGAGACGGTGGCACCGGCCGGTGCGGCCCGATCGGCCGCCTGCCTGACCGCTTCGAGTGACTCCCCTCTCGCGGCTGCCCTGGCCCCCGCCCGGGCGGCGTCGACACACTCCAGCTGAGCCGTCACCGCCGCGATCGCCCACAGAGCCGCTCCCAGCACCAGTACCAGCGACGGAAGCGCCACCGCCATCTCCGCCGTGACGGAACCCCCATCGGCGCGCACGAGACCGCGCCGCCTGGCCGACACGGGCACTGCTCGCCATGCTGCGAGGCTCCGATGACCGGATAGACGCGCCTTACCGGCCGAGGTGCGTGGACGGGAGCTCGAATAGATCATGATGTACCTCCTCCTGAATAAGCCCTCCCGCATGACCTCGGCTCGCGCAACCAAGCCGAAGTCGAACCTTCGGTTCCGCCAATGGCCAGAGCTATATGGCGAGGCCCACAGAACGGGGCAGTAGATGGGCCGAACGGCGGCAGAACAGACACTCCTGAACCGCCGCCGAACGACTCCACCCCACCAGCGGGCATGAGGCTCTGCGCGCAACGCAGCAGGCATGGAGTCTCAAGCCGATACCAGCGGGCATGAGACCTGGCCTCTGGTCGGCTTGAGACTCTGCTCCTTCGCATGGCGAGCCCGACCCCCATCGTGTCGTTCATGGACGCTGCGGGCTTGAGACACCGGCTCTTACGCGATCAAGCCGGAGAAGGCGTCCTCACGCCGCTTGGTCGCCGGCCGTGGCTCGTTTCACGGCTTGGGAGCCTGCTTTCATCCGGCGAGTTTCAAAGCTCGGCTGATGATGTCGGACAGCATCTTGCGCACCTCCGGACTGCTCACGATCTTGAACAGCAGGCCCGCGAACGCGCAGGCGGCGATGGTGCCCACCGCGTACTCGGCGGTGGACATGCCCGCCTCCGATCGCGTGCGCGCCACCATGGCGAGCTTGCGTGCCGAAGCGCGGACAGTGGCCAGCCGCTTTCGCAGATGCTGCTCGACCACAAGGCCCTTCCTGATCAGCGCCGCTCCCAGCGTGCGCCGACCGCACTCACGGATCCACCTGCGCATCGGACCTCCCCTTGAGTCGTCATCGCGGCCGTGTGGATGACCCGCACCGGCCCCAACAGGTGAGATCAGCGTGGCTCAAACGAGGTGCGCGACCTCGGACCGAGCCGGATTCTGTGGACGAATACCCGCCCACCCGCCGAGCCTGTGGACGGACACCCGCCCACCCGCCGAGCCTGTGGACAACCCTTGGTCCCCGTGGAGAACGCCTGCGTGCCGTGGAACCGACCGGAGTGCCGTGAGGAAAGTCCTGGGTGCCTGTGGAGAACGCCTCGGTGTTCGCGAGAACGTCCTGGATACCGTGGGGAAGGTCCCGGGGCCCTTGGGGACCGTTAGGAAGGTCTTGGGTGCCGTGGGAAGGTCCCGGGTGCCGTGGGAAGGTCCCGGGTGTCGCGGGAAGGTCCCGGGTGTCGCGGGAACGTCATCGGTCCGTGAGGGACGTCACCGGTGCTGTGAGGAATGTCCTTGGTGGCTGGGGATAGGCCTCCCGCGCCTGGGGAGAAGGTGCTCGGAGCCTGCGGGCGGCAAGGATGCACCGGCAGCCTCGGGGGCCGGTAGATCAGTCGCCGAAGACCTGCGCGGCGAGCCCTGCGACCACCGGGACGATTCCCAGAAACACGAATGCGGGAAGGAAGCACAGCCCAAGGGGCGCGACCGCCTGGACTCCCACACGTCGCGCGGCAGCGGAGGAGGCGGCTCGGGCCTCGTGCCGGGCGTCATCGGCGAGCCTGGACAGCACGTCGGCGACGGGCGCACCGCTGAGCGATGCCCGGGTCATACCGCGGGCCAGGGCGGCGAGGGGGCGGTCATGCTCCAACGCCGACCAGGCGGCCTCAGGCAGCGCGCCCAGCCGCAACTGCCCGTTCACCCACGCCAGACGGTCACCCAGGGGACCGCCCATCGCCCGCGCCGCTGCCTCCACCGCCCCGCTGACGGGTTGGCCCGCCCGTAGACAGGACACCATGAGGTCGATCGCGAACGGGAGATCGGCCGTGATGCGCGCCTGCCTTCGGCGTACCTCACCTGGTTCCCTGCGATGGGCCATCACCGCCACGACGACGCCGATGCCGGCGCCTCCGACCAGACCCGGCAGCCCACCGATGAAGAGAAGGCCTCCTAACGCCGCCAGGAGCACAGAAAGGGCATCTCGCAGCGAATGCCGGCTCCGGTCTTCCTTCGTCGACATTCCTGATCGGTCAGAGGTACGCGGTCGAGTGAGCGGGTACACCGGCACGCCGGTCTTTCTAGTTCCTGTGAGGGACAGCCGACCAGATCGGAGGGAAAGGAGGTGATCTTGACTGTCCGCCGCCGGACGGCTGAACCCGGAGCCCTCATGGCTACCGCCGTGCCGTGCTCCCGGCGGCCCAAGAGGCGAGTGATCAACGGTCTCGCTTGTGGACGGGAGATTCGCTTCACGCGGCTCAAGGACATCCGGCACTCCCGGTATCCAGCCGTGCATTCTCAATCGGATGAGGCGCTCGGTGGGATCCCACGGCGTCAGCCACAACCACGTCGAAAGTGCCGCGAGCCCGGCGGCGAGCAGGATGCCCATAGGTCAGTCCGATCGTTCAGCAGGGGACATTCGGCAGTCGGCCCATGATCAGGGAATGGCGAGCCCGTCGAGCTTTGGGGATGGGTCTCGGGCCGTCGAGCCTTGACCATGAGGTCACGGACCCGTCGAGCGCGACCCCGTCGGCCTTGAGGTGGGGCGCGAGGCTGTCGAGGTTCGCGCGACGGGTCACGGGCCTGGTCGCTGGGCGCGGGCTACTAGCCGGTTGGTCCACCACACACCCGTAAGGTCCAGCAGCACGCCCGCGCCAAGGCAGGCGAAGCCCGCCGGGCCGCCGAACAAGAAGGACAGTGGCCGCAGGCCCAGCCCGGCTGCCAGAAGCAACCCGAGCACCGGAAGCCCCGCGAGCAGCCGGGCCGTGGAGCGAGGACCGGCAAGCTGTGACGCCACCTCGGAGCGATGAGCCTCCGCTTCTCTGAGGGAAACGCCGACCCGCTCGATCAGCGCGGCCAGGCCTCCTCCCACGGTGAGGCTGATGCGCCAGCAGGCGGCAAGGCGCGACAGCCCTTCCCCTCCATGATCAGGAGCCGCCCGTTCCAGGGCTGTGGCCACGTCTCCACCATCGCGCGCGACGGCGACCACTGGACGAAGGACGCCAGGGTCGGGAGGTTCGAGGCAGGACACCGCCCGGGACAGGGCTTCCCCGGGTGTGCGGCCGGTGGCGAGCTCGGCGACGAGGCCCTGGCACAACTCGATCGACGCCATGCGCCAGGCCGCGGCTTCACGCGCACGGCTCGGCCGACGGGCGAACCGCAGGACACGAACCGCGAACCTCCATCGCATCTCATCGTCGGCACGGATCAGCGAGAGCAGCCTGGCCGTCTCCCGATCAGGCCCCGTCCACAGCAGTGCCGCAGCGGAGGCCAGGAGCACGGCAACCACCACCACCGCGAACCCTCCTTCCAAATCAGATCGATGTGAACCGACGGAGTCGGTCGCCGCGAGCCGCCGCCCGGCCGCGAGGGCTCGCCGCCCAGCCATGCCCAGCGCTGAAAGCGTGTGAGTGGTGCGTTAGAGGGCTGGGTGGCAGGCGCCGGGGGCTCGGGATAGGAGGGATGGGAGGGCGGGGCCGGGTCTTGGATCGCCTGTGGCGGGGAAGGTGAGCGCCGGGACCACTCGGACCAGACCTGACGGCTCGCGCTCCATGAGGCAGATTTCGGCGACCCGCCGCCGCCCTCCTCGAGGCTCACGGACCACGTGGATCACCGCGTCGAGAGCTGCGGCGATCTGGCTGTGGACCGCCTCCCGGGTCAGCCCCGCGGCACAGGCCAGCGCTTCCAGCCGAGCGGGCACATCGGCGGGGTTGTTCGCGTGCAAGGTGCCGCAACCGCCGTCGTGGCCCGTGTTCAACGCGGCCAAGAGATCAACGACCTCAGCACCCCGCACCTCTCCCACGACCAGGCGGTCAGGCCGCATGCGAAGGGCCTGCCGGACGAGGTCTCGCAGGCCGACCCCTCCGGCGCCTTCGAGGTTGGAAGGTCTGGCCTCCAGGCGGACGACGTGCGGATGGAGTGGGCGAAGCTCCGAGGAATCCTCCACGAGGAGCAGCCGCTCACCTGGATCCGCCAATGACAGAAGCGCGGACAACAGCGTTGTCTTTCCTGTGCCGGTGCCGCCCGTCACCAGGAAGGCCAGCCGGGCGGCCATGATGGCGCGAACCGCGACGGCGCCCTGACCCGGAACCAGCTCCTCCAGCGTGAAGGACTTGCGTGGTGGAAGCCTGAGAGACAAGCACGTGCCCTCGGGGGCGACGGGCGGCAGAACAGCGTGCAGCCGCACGCCACCGGACAGCCGCGCGTCGACGTAGGGGCAGGCGTCGTCGAGGCGCCTTCCCGCCGCCGCGGCGAGCCTCTGGGCGAGCCGCCGGACCTCGTCGTCACCGGAGAACACCACCGAGGTGCGCCGCAGGCCGTGGCCGTCGTCGACCCACACTTCGCGGGGACCGTTCACGAGGACATCGGTGACCTCGGGCTCGACGAGCAACGGCTCCAGGGGCCCCGCGCCGATCAGGTCGGCACGCAGAGCACGGGCGACCGCAAGAATCTCGGCGTCGCCGAGGACCGCCCGCTCGGCGCGGAGGGCGGCGGCGACCTGGGAGGCCGAGGGATCGGCGCCCGTACGCGCGAGGCGCACCCGGACGGCCTCCACAAGCTCTGGTGACACCATGCCACGGCTCATCGAAGCTCCAGCGCGCGGAGGAACTCGGCGCAGAAACGGCCGAGGGGGGTGCGGTCGCCCAGTGGGGGCGCGTCTCCGCGGTTCAAGGCCTCGGCGAGGCCTCTCTGGTCGGGCAGGACTCCGGTGCAGGGCAGGCCGAGGGAGCTGGCGATCACGTCGGGGTGCAGCGCTCCGTTGCGAACCACCACGCCCAGGGCCGAGGTGTGCCGGCGCAGCTCGATCAACACCTGCGACGCCGCGAGCACTCCCCTGACATCGGCGGGCACCAGGAGCAAGGTCGAGGCCGCCCGTGACAGCGCCTCGGCGGCGGCCGGGCCCACGTGGCGAGGAAGATCGACGACGACCAGATCGCATCCTCTGTGGGCCGCCTCCAGCACTGCCCGCATCGCCTCCGGGGGAATGGGCGGGGACTCGCCACGGTGCCACGACAGCACAGTGAGCTCGCCGATCGTGGGCAGGGCCTCCTGCAGGGCTGTAAAGCTCACCCGGCCCTCTCGCTCGACGACGTCGGGCCATCGTGCCCCGGTGGCCTGCTCCTGGCCGAGGACGACGTCGATGCCGCCGCCGAGGGGGTCGGCGTCCACGAGCAACGTGCGCAGGCCCTGGCGGGAACCCGCGAGAGCGAGGGAGGCGGCGAGCACGCTGGCGCCCGCGCCGCCCCTGCCGCCGATGACGGAGACCGTATGCCCGGCCCTGACCATGGGCTCGGAGGCTTCGGCGAACTCGTCGACCAGCTGTCTTTCGGCGGCGGGGAGCTCCAGAACGGCCTGTGCGCCGACGGCCACGCATCTTCGCCAGATCGCCGGGTCCTCGGGAGCGCGCGTCACGAGGAGCACTCCTTGCCGCGGTGGCGGGCCGGTGGCCGCCAGCGCGTCAGCCGCGTCGGTGCCGACGACGACGAGCGGCGCCCGCTTCCAGTAGGGCCGGGCATGCGTGGCCGCGTGCGCGACGTCGATCTCCACGCCGGCCGCGGCGGCGACCCGGAGAAGGTCGTCGAGCAGGTCTTGGTCTTCAGTGATAACCAGGGGACGGTTCACGTGATGGCCTCCCTGTCGTTGGGAGACCCACCTTGCGCGACCTCATGCCAAGCCCGTCGCCCCGAATGTCGTTCTGGGGATAACTCGATCGCTGGCGCGCTGTCCGCGGACGTGCACGGGGTCACCCGCCGTACGACGGCGCCGGCTTCGCCGTACCCGATCCCGCCGTACCGGCGCCGAGACCAGACAGACATACCAGCGGGAGGAAGAATGGCGCCCCGCCCAGGTACGTGATCACCGCTCTAGGCGAGTGGAGAGATGATGCCACACGAGGGGGCATGCCGGCGGGAGGGAAGGTTGCTACCCGGCCCAGGTATCGCGCGGTTCGGGTATGTGGTCACCGTGATGGGCGAGTGGGGTGGCACCACCGCTTCGTGGGCGGCGTCAGCCGGGAGCGCGTGCGGGGGCGGCCGAGGGAAAGGGTGCCCGGAGAAAAGGGGCGACCCCCGCCGGGGGGGAGAGCGGGGGTCGCCAACCGGTCCGGCTCCGGGGGGGTAGAGCCGGTCCCGTTTTAGAAGAAAGCCTTCATCGTTGACCGAGGGCCTGGCAAGGGAGCCGCAAAGGCTAACCCAAGCACGATCGCCTCTGTCATGTAGACACCAACGTATGGTGCCCGATGAACTCAAGTTCCGTCGAGGAGCAATCTCTATTTTTCACTAGTTTTTTTTCGCCGTAGCGGAGCGGCTACTGGAAGTGTGCGAAAAACGGCCACGGGAGTCCGATCACAGGCGGTGATCGAGGTGGATACACACTCTGATGTCAGGATGGTGGGCAAGTGCAGCGCGGCACGGCTTTCGGCTTGGCCGGGACGTCGGCCGCACACGGGGTCGTACCCTCCACAACTCAGTAAAGGTCTTGCTCCGGGGGGTTCCCATCAGGCCCGATCGGACGTAGAAAGGTGGCACGGACCTAGTGTCCGAGTACGGCCGCCGGGCACCCACGCGCGACCAGCCGCGGGAGGCGCGTCGAGACGGGCTTGACCCGCTCCGACGATTTGAGGTGCACGCTTGGTAACCCGGCGTGGCGTACTGGCGACGGCGTCCCAGACCAGGGACGCCGTTCGCTTGTGTGTAAGTATTTTCTCGTTCACCTGGCCGGAGCGCACGATTTAGCTTCGCCGCGATGCCCCAGCACAGATATTTCTGCGGATGCGCCAAGGGTCCGCAGAACGTCCTGTGCCAGCGCATGCGGGTTTCGGTGAGGCCGGTCAACCCCGGGCGCGGCCAAGGCCAGGGCCGAAATCGCCCTGTCGCTGGGGCGTTCCAAGACGGACCCCGCCCACGACGCCACCAGCCGCAGGTCAGCCGCGCTGGAGTGCTTCACAAATGGCGGTGGACTCGCGAGCGCCTAGTTCCACAGCCGTGGCGCAGTGACGTACCCAGCCCGCGACGCCTTCAGAGGTCCCCTTCAGGTACCCCCGAAGGCTCTCCCTGTACGCCTCCCCCGAATCGACGTGGCCGACCTCGACCGCGACCAGGGACTTGGGGTCCAGACCGAACTCGACGAGCGTGAGCCGCTCGGCCGCCCTCGCCACCAGGCCGTCGGCGGTTCCGAACGGGCGCAGCACCACCAGCTCGGCGTGGACGATGGCGGCGAGCACCAGCGCGGGAGCCTTCGAGGGGGTCGTGATGAGCGACACGAGCGAGGCCGTCCGTGCCGCGGCGGCCTCCGCCCCGGGCGCCGGCCCAAGGCCCAGAAGGTCGGATGTCGCCGGGCCGGTTCGGGGCCGTCCCAGCAGGTCCTCACCGCCGCCGGGCCCGGCGGGCTCGCGGTAGAGGTCTGCGGCGGCCACGGCGTGCAGGCGCGCGAGGACCTGCCGCGGCGCCGTGCGCCAGGTCTTGGACAGCCTCCCTACCTCGGAAGACGCGCGGAGCGCCCCCTGCGCGACCGGCGACTCGGCCGTCCCGGACCGTAGGGTCTCCAGCGGGAGGTCGGCGCCCTCCAGAGCCGCCGAGGCCCGCGCGCCACGGAGGGCGGACTCGGCCGACACCTCGGGCCCGCGCCGGCGCAGCACGCGGTGCCCGTAGAGTCGGTCGACGGCCGTACGGGCATCCTGTACGGCCTCGGGGACGCCGGGAAGCCGGGCGATGACAGCCAGTGGGTCGCTCACGCCTCCCGACCTTACCCGCGAGTAGGGCACGGTCATACGCCACCGCAGGTCAACGTGGGGTCAAGGGAAGTCCAGGAAAGTGTGAGCAATGTCGCACGCGGTTCAGAAGTCCGCCAGCGGGGAGTCAACAGTGGGCTGCCCGGCGAATGCGCTGAGCCGTTCGGCGCGCGGTTCATACCGTTCAACGAGGTCCAGGGAAACCCGCTCTGGCACCTGTCACATTTATTGTTAGATATCATTCCCGCAACGAATCCGCAGCTTTTGTGACTGTCTGTAAAGCCGGTTGTGAACCACTTCAGACATGATCACCGACCGGCAAGGCCGGTCCGCACCTCTTGTCCCCGCCGCCCCCAGCCTGGTGAAGTGGGACCCAGCCCAATCGAGCCAGGCCATGTGAAGGAGTACGTTGTGGCCCCGGAAACCCCTGGTCGCGAGACCCAGGAGACGCTGTCGAACCTGCTGCACGAGACCCGGACGTTCGCACCCCCGGCAGACCTGGCGGCGGCCGCGAACGTCACGGCCGACGCCTACGACGAGGCGGCGAACGATCGTCTCGGGTTCTGGGAGCGGGCGGCCGACCGGCTGACCTGGGGGCAGCGCTGGGAGACCACTCTTGAGTGGAATCCCCCCTTCGCCAAGTGGTTCCTGGGCGGCACGCTGAACGTCGCCTACAACTGCGTCGACCGGCACGTCGAGGCCGGGCGCGGCGACAAGGTGGCGTACTACTGGGAGGGCGAGCCCGACGGCGACAACCGCACGCTCACCTACTCAGACCTGCTACGCGAGGTCAGCAAGGCCGCCAACGCCCTGACGGAGCTGGGCGTGGGCAAGGGCGACCGGGTCGCGATCTACATGCCGATGATCCCCGAGCTGCCGATCGCCATGCTCGCGTGCGCCCGCGTCGGCGCGATCCACTCAGTCGTCTTCGGCGGGTTCTCCGCCAGCGCGCTCAGCGGGCGCATCAAGGACGCCGACGCCAAGCTCGTCATCACCGCCGACGGCGGCTACCGCAGGGGCGCGCCGAGCGCGCTCAAGCCGACCGTGGACGAGGCCGTCGCCGAGTGCCCGGGCATCGAGCACGTGCTCGTCGTCCGCAGGACCGGCGAGGATCTCCCGCGTACCGAGAAGGACATCTGGTGGCACGACCTGGTCGACCGGCAGAGCGACCGGCACGACCCCGTGCAGCACGACGCCGAGGATCCCCTCTACATCCTCTACACCAGCGGCACGACCGGTAACCCGAAGGGCATCCTGCACACCACCGGCGGCTATCTCACGCAGGTCGCCTGGACGCACCACGCGGTCTTCGACCTCAAGCCGGAGTCGGACGTCTACTGGTGCACCGCCGACATCGGCTGGGTCACCGGGCACTCCTACATCGTGTACGGTCCGCTGGCCAACGGGGCGACCAGCGTCATCTACGAGGGCACGCCCGACACCCCGCACCGGGGCCGCTTCTGGGAGATCGTGCAGAAGTACGGGGTGACCATCCTGTACACCGCGCCCACCGCGATCCGCACGTTCATGAAGTGGGGCGACGACATCCCCGCCAAGTACGACATGTCGAGCCTGCGCGTCCTCGGGTCCGTCGGGGAGCCGATCAACCCCGAGGCGTACGTCTGGTACCGCGAGCACATCGGCGGTAACCGCACCCCGGTCGTGGACACCTGGTGGCAGACCGAGACGGGCGCCATCATGATCAGCCCGATGCCGGGCGTGACCTCCGGCAAGCCCGGCGCGGCGATGCGCCCGCTGCCCGGCATCGTGGCCGACGTGGTCGACGACGAAGCCAAGTCCGTGCCCGACGGCGGCGGCGGCTTCCTGGTCGTCCGCGAGCCGTGGCCGTCGATGCTCCGCGGCATCTGGGGCGACGACAAGCGCTACGCCGACACCTACTGGTCCCGCTTCGAGGGGATGTACTTCCCCGGGGACGGCGCCAAGCGAGACCAGGACGGCGACCTGTGGCTGCTCGGCCGGGTCGACGACGTCATGCTCGTGTCGGGTCACAACATCTCGACCACCGAGGTGGAGTCGGCGCTGGTGTCCCACCCGAAGGTCGCCGAGGCCGCGGTCGTGGGCGCCACCGACCCGATCACCGGCCAGGCCATCGTGGCGTTCGTCATCCTGCGCGGCAGCGCCGAGGAGGGCGTGAACATCGCCAAGGAGCTGCGCGACCACGTGGCCAAGGCCCTCGGCCCGATCGCCAAGCCGCGCCAGATCCTGGTGGTGCCCGAGCTTCCCAAGACCCGTTCCGGCAAGATCATGCGCCGGCTGCTCCGCGACGTGGCCGAGAACCGCAGCATCGGCGACGTCACCACCCTGGCCGACAGCTCCGTGATGAACCTCATCTCCGAGAAGCTGCCCTCGGCCTCGACCGAGGCCTGACGGAGCACTGACCGAGCACTGACCGAGCACTGTCCGCCCTCGCCGGTCGGCGAGACGGGAAAAGGCGCGGATCCGGTTTCGGGTCCGCGCCTTCCGCGTGTCCGGACGCGAACCCACACGGCCCGTGCCGCGATCACGTTAAGTAGTCTTGGGATGGGAGTGCCCGGATGTCCGGTTAGTTCGGGAGTCCAACTGGTCTGTCGGATCTTCGGTGATCGGGAAGTTCCCGGGCATATTAGGTGGCACGTGGTTGTCCGTACGGCCGGGTCTGGCCAGACTGTCGGAGGAGCCGGGCCCCGTGCCTGGGAAAATGATCGCCGCGGCGATCAGGCCTCGGGTGGGACGTCCGAACCGGCCAGGCGCGACGACAAGCACCATCGCACAAGATGAATGTGTCCGGAATTTCCGTTAGGAGAGCACACATGGCCGCTCCGCCCGAGGAGGAATCGCTCGGCGCCCTCGTCGCCCAGGCGAGCCACCACATATCCACCCTGGTCCGCTCGGAGATCGAGCTGGCGAAGGCCGAGCTGAAGTTCGACGCGAAACGGGTAGGCACGGCGGCCGGGCTCTTCGGCGTGGCCGCGTTCATGCTCCACCTGTGCCTGATCCTCGCGTCGTTCGCGATCGCCTACGGGCTCGTGCAGCTCGGCATGATGCGGTGGCTGGCGTTCACCATCGTGACCGCGTTCTACCTGATCGTGGCCGTGCTGCTCGCCTTCGTCGGCTACCGCAGGCTCAAGGGCCTCGCCGGGATGAAGCGCACCACCCGGAGCCTGAAGAACCTCAAGGACGGCGGCAGGCAGGACGACGAGTTCGCCGCCCTTGCGTCCACGGGCCCCGCGCCCGTGCCAGAGCCCTACCGTGGCCCCACGGCGGGGCAGGTCGGCCACCACCGGGTGCCCGTGACCACTGACACCGACGCCCCCGACCCCGGGCACACGAGCCCCCGGCCGTGAGCTACGCCATGAGCACGCGTCCCGACGAGTCGCTGGCCCGGATACCCGGGCCCTGGACCCATCGTTCCGTCCACGCGGGGAACGGCATGTTCCACATCGCGGAGGCCGGTGAGGGTCCGCTCGTGCTGCTGCTGCACGGCTTCCCGCAGTTCTGGTGGACCTGGCGCCGCCAGCTCGTGTCCCTGCCCGAGGCCGGGTACCGGGCCGTCGCGGTGGACCTGCGGGGCTACGGGGCGAGCGACAAGCCGCCCAGGGGATACGACCTGCCCGCGCTGGCGGGCAACATCTCGGGGTTGATCCGCGCGCTCGGTGAGACGTGCGCGGTCGTGGTCGGCCACGACTGGGGCGGTCTGGTCGCGTGGACGATGGGGGCGACGGACCCCAAGGCGGTGCGCCGCCTGGTCACCGTGTCCGCCCCGCATCCCCTGCGGTTGCGCCAGGCCATGCTGACCGAGCCCTTCGGGCAGCTCAAGGCCAGCGGGTACCTTTTCGGCTCCCAGCTTCCATGGCTTCCCGAGCGGCGGCTGACCAAGGACAACGCCTCGCGCGTCGGGGAGCTGCTGGACACCTGGTCGGGGCCCGAGTGGCCGGAGGAGGACGTCGCCGGCACCTACCGCGACGCCTTCCGCATCCCCACGGTCGCCCACTGCGCGCTGGAGTACCACCGCTGGTTCGTCCGCTCGCAGGTGCGGCCGGACGGCATGCGCTACCGCAGGCTCATGCGCACCGAGATCGAGATGCCGACGCTGCAGATGCACGGTTCGCTCGACTCCTGCACGCTGCCGCGTACGGCCCAGGGGTCCAGCAGGTACGTCGCCGCGCCGTACCGCTGGCGGCTCATCGAGGGCGCGGGCCACTTCCCGCACGAGGAGCGCCCCGAGCAGTTCGACGCCGAACTGCTGGGGTGGCTCGGCGACCCCGAGCCCGACCGATGACGGCACGGAGCCAGGATGAGCCAGGACGACCGGTGATCGGGCAGCCCGTGGGGCGCGACAGGGATCCCGCTGGACGGCCGCGCAACGCCCGTCCCCGGGACGCGCTGGGCCGTCCCCTCCCCAAGGGCGCGACCGGTGTCGAGCGCGTCCCGGACGACTACGCGCCCGGCGCTGACCAGGCCGTGACCGACGCGGTGCACTACCTCGCCGAGGGACGGCCCTTCCACGCCCACGAGGTGCTGGAGGCCCGCTGGAAGACCGGGCCGACCGAGGAACGCGAGCTCTGGCAGGGCCTGGCGCAGGTCTGCGTCGGGCTCACCCACATCCAGCGGGGCAACGCCCGAGGGGCGGCCACCCTGCTCAACCGTGGGGCCGACAGCATCGGGCGATACAGCACACCCGAGCCACGTCAGCCCTTCGACCTGGACGAGATGGTGCGCACCGCGCGCGACCTGGCGGAGCACCCGGTGTCCGACCCCGGCGCGGCGATCACCCGCGTGGCCGAGATCTTGAGACCCTCAGGGGGCGGCTAGTCGCAGTCCTGGGTGTCGACGCGGGCGAGGGCGCCGCTGCCGTCGTCGGCGTCGGGCCGCACCTCTGAGGCGGTGAGCGCGTATCCGGTGTCCGGCTCGTCGGTCGCCGCGGCGAAGATCACCCCGTACACCTGGCCGCTGGGGGTGAGCAGCGGGCCGCCGGAGTTCCCGGCCTGCACCAGCCCGCGGATCGCGTAGACCTCACGGGTGACGGTCTTGCGCGAGTAGATGTCCGACGCCTTGGCGTTCTGCTTGACGCGGATCCGGGCCGGCTTGGTGGTGAAGCCCTTGCTCCTGGGGAACCCCGCGATGATCGCGTCGTCCTGGCTCTCGGCGGTGTAGTCGAACTTCAGCGGCGCCACGTCGAGGTCGGGGACGTACAGGATGGCGATGTCCCTGTCGGGGTTGTAGAGCACGACCTGGGCGTCGTGCCGCACGCGGTTCGCGTCGGTGACCCTCAGCTCCTGGGTGACCCCGGCGACCACGTGGGCGTTGGTCATGATGCGGTGGGGGGCGAAGACGAAGCCGGTGCCCTCGATGAGTTTGCGGCAGGCGGGCGCCGTGCCCTGGACCTTGACGATCGCGCGGCGGGCCTTCTGGAGCTGGGGCCCCTTGACCACGCTCGCGTCGGGCGGCGGGACGTCGACGAACTGGCCACCGCCGATGGCGTTGAACACCTGCGGGAACTCCGAGGTGTCCACGAACTTCTTGAACGAGAGCCGCCAGTCCTTGGCCTTCTCGGGCATCGCCGTGTCGACGGTCTGCAGCAGGAGCGAGCCGTTGGTCTGCTGTCGTAGCCACGGAAAGGGGGCGACGGAGAGCAGCGAGCCGATCAGCCACGCGATCACCAGCACGGACAACGCGCTGGTGAAGGTGCCGCCGACCGCGTCGACCGTGCGCGCGGGCTCCCAGGTGACATGGCTGCGGACGACCGCGCCGATCGTGGAGGAGGCGAACTGGCCGACGACCGCCGCCAGGAACACGATCACGATGGCGAGCAACGCCTGCTCCGTGGAGGCGCTGACGACCGCGTGGGCGATCGGCGGCGCGATCAGGACCCCGAGAAAACCTCCCCCGACGAAACCGAGGAAGCTGAAAGCCCCGATGATGAAGCCCTGCCGGTAGCCGGAAACGGCAAAGGCAATCACGAGAACAATCAGGATGAAGTCGAGGAGATCGCCGCTCACGCTTCAACGGTATCCAGCGCGGCCACAAGCCGCGCACCCGTTGGCTCGATATCGTTGCCGCCATGGTATCGATCGGGGGGTCGAACGACAGGCGTACGGACGGGCACCCCGGCACGGGCACGGGCGCCAGGAGCCGCTCCCACGGGAGCAGTGGCACCGGCGCGCCGCCCGGCCCAGAAAACCCACACGGGCCTGACACAGGGAATGTAACCGGCCAAAGCGCGGGTAACTCGTATGAACGTGGCCAAGCCAATGTACGAGACTCCCAATCCGCCGAGGTACGAGAAACGGGGACGGAAAGCTCTCGGGGCTCGGGGCCGGGGAACACGGAGGAACGACAGCAAGGGTGGGAAAACGTGCTCGAACCGACACCGGGGAACGTCAGGGAGCCGAGCTTAGTGAGGCCACCTCTCCGGTGGGAAGGCACGGGCCACGGCCTGGCCGCGCGCGGCGTCGGCGAGCTGATCGCGATCGCGCTCGCCGACGAGGATCCAGACGGCCCGACCAGGTGGAAGGCCGTCGGCGCCCTTCACGCCAGGGGCGATCTGGAGACCTTCACCGAGGCCAGAAGGCTCTGCGCGAGCGATTCCCGCGCCGAGCGGGTGCTGGGCGTGGACATCCTCGGGGAGCTCGGCGCGCCGCAGCGTCCCTTCATCGACAAGACGCTTTCCATCCTGCGCTACCTGGCCGCCGGCGACGACGACGTACGGGTGCTCCACGCGGTGCTGATCGCCTTCGGGCACCTGCGTGACCCGAGGGCCCTGCCGTCGGTCATCGAGCTGGCCACGCACCACGACGCGACCGTGCGCTACGGGGCGGCGTACGCGCTGTCGCACGTCCTTGGCCGTCCGGCCGACCCGGCGGGGCTCGCGGCGCTGCGGCGGCTCGCCAGGGATCCCGATGACGACGTGGCCGACTGGGCGGCGCTCGGCCTGATACTCCCGTAGCGGCTCGTCAGCGCCGGGCGAGCCTGAGGACGTCGGGTGGCAGGTTTTCGACGCGGCCGTCGTCCCAGGGGCGTTCGAAGCCGGTGACCGCCAGCACGTCGTCGAGCACGCCCGCGGTGAAGCCCCAGACGAGCATGCCCCGCACCCGGAAGGCGGGCCCGGCGGCGTGGCCGCCCGGGAAGCGCAGCCGCAGGCGGTTGGCGGGGTCGGCCAGCTCGGCGATCGGCACGCGTGCCACCGCCTCGACCTCGTCGGGCGAGGCGGCGTGCACCGCGCACGGCGTGTGCCACCAGCCCAGCACGGGCGTCACCCGGTTGTCGCTCCGCCAGATGTACAGCTCCGGCAGCGTGCCGATCACGTGGACGCCGCTCGGATCGAGGCCCGTCTCCTCCTCGGCCTCGCGCAGAGCGGCCCCCACGGGGCCGCCGTCGCCGGGATCCACCCCTCCACCGGGGAACGCGGGCTGACCCGCGTGGTTGCGCCCCTTCGCGCTGCGCTGGATGAGCAGGACGTCGGGCCCGTCTGCCGACTCGCCGAACAGCAGCAGGACCGCCGCGTGGCGCCCGCCGTCGAGCGGGGGCCGCATGGGGGCGGGGACGGGACGGCCGGGGGCGCTGGCCGCGAGGTCGTTCAGCCAGCCGGGCACGGGCGCAGTCATGCGATACCTCCTGCGGGGAGCAACATCAGCGGCATCCGGCTGCTTCCCCAAAGTGGCCCAGGGAGGCACAGACAGCGTGACGCCGACGGCCCGGCGGGACGGGCCGATCAGGGGCCGGTACGGACGGGTCGGGTCGCCCCCGGCGGGACGGGCCGGTCGGTCACGAGAACGGGCCGGTGCGGACGAGTTTCGCCGCCTGCGCGGGATCGGTCGTGCCCTCGCCGTAGGACGGGCACAGGCTCGCGAGCGGGCACACGCCGCAGGCCGGCCTGCGGGCGTGGCAGATGCGGCGGCCGTGCCAGATCAGGTAGTGGGACATCTGCGTCCACTCGCTCTTCGGGATCAGGTCGCCCACGGCGTGCTCGATCTTGACCGGGTCGGTCTCCGTGGTCCACCCGAAGCGGCGGGTGAGCCGCTGGAAGTGGGTGTCGACCGTGATCCCCGGCACGTCGAACGCGTTGCCGAGCACCACGTTGGCGGTCTTCCTGCCCACCCCGGGCAGGGTGACGAGCTCCTCCAGCGACCTGGGCACCTCACCACCGAACCTGTCCCGCAGCGCCACCGACAACCCGATGATCGACTTGGTCTTCGCCCGGAAGAACCCGGTCGACTTGATGATCTCCTCGACCTCCTCCGGATCAGCCACAGCCAGATCATCAGGCGTGGGATACTTCGCGAACAGCGTCGGCGTGACCATGTTCACCCGCACATCGGTCGTCTGAGCCGACATCACCGTGGCGATCAGAAGCTCGAACGGGGTACTGAAGTTCAACTCGCAGTGCGCGTCGGGGTAGGTCTCAGCCAAGATCCGGTACATCCGCCGGACCCTGCGGACCAACCCCAACCGGGTCTCGTTCTGAACCCGTCGAGCCCGCCGCACCGGAGTCACCTGCATCGCCATACGCGTCAGCGTACGCGCAAGTCCATCGGCTTCTCTTCCGCCGATGGAGAACAGAGCAGTTTCGCCAGGACCTCGTACAACACCGCACCGGGGAAGGCGGGAAGGGACGTGGCACGCCAGCCGACGAAGCCGTCCGGCCGGACGAGGACCGTCCCGGTCTCACCGATTCCGGCTACGTCCGGCCAGCGGGCCTCGGGATCCCCCAGTTCGCCGTCCGGACCGGGACGTCGGCCGATACGGTGGCCGTCCACCTCGACGTCCAGTTCGGCCGACACGTCCCGGGCGGCATCGAGCCATGCCGCGCCGCCTGGGCCGGTGAGCAGAGTGAACCGGGAGCGCACCAGGTCGAGGGTGGACACCCGCGTCCCTGACCGGCTCAGCCACACGTGTGGGAGGCGCGATCCGGGCGCTCCGTCCAGGTCGGCCTCGACGTCCTCGGCCGACGGCAGCGCTGGCCGAGCGTCGATGACGGCCGCGGAGTCGTACCGGTAGCCGAGGTGGAGGACGGGGGCGTTGAGCGTGCCGGCCGCCGCGCGCCGCGCCGCCGCCTCAGGGCCGCGCCCCCAGTGCAACGAAGGGTCGCCTAGGCGGTTGAGCGCCTGTTCGAGCGTGGTCAGCGCCACGGGTCGGCGTTCGGCCTCGTAGGTCTCCAGCAGGCCGGGCCCGGCCGCGCCGCTCAGCACGTACGCCAGTTTCCACGCGAGGTTATGCGCGTCCGCGACCCCGGTGTTCATGCCGAAGGCCCCCACCGGCGGCACGACATGGGCGGCGTCGCCCGTGAGCAGGACGCGCGCCGTGTGGAAGTGGTCCGCGACCGCGCCCCGGACCTGCCAGGGCAGGACGCTGACGACCTCGGCGTCCAGGGCGGGCACGCCCACCGCGGCGCGGATGAGCCCGAGGCAGAGCTCCGGGGTGAAATCGGCTGGCGACCGGCCGGTGGCGGGGTCGTACCGGGTGTGGTAGATCCACTCCCGTTTCCCGTCGACCGGTAGGAGGCCGCCCGGGGCCGCCGGCGTGGTGATCTCGCACATGGTGAACGTCTGCCCCTGGGTCAGCCCGCTCAGGTCGCTGCGGAAGAGCATGCTGATCAGGGGCAGGCCCAGGGTGCCGGGGCCGGAGGTCCCGATCCCCAGGGCGGCGCGCACTCCGCTTCGCGCGCCGTCGGCCGCCACCATGTACCGGGCCCGCACTCCGGTACGACCGTGCGGCCCGTCGAGCTCAGCGGTCACTCCCGACTCGTCCTGCGTGAACGCGCGCAGTTCGGTGCCGAACCTCACGTCTGCGCCCTGGGTGCGCGCGGCGTCCAGGACCACCTTGTCGAGCTCGCTCTGCGGGCAGGTGCCCCTCAGCGTCTGCGGCGTGACGTGGTCGAAATCGCCCAGGCGCGGGAGCGCTTTGGCAGCGAGCGCGGGGAGGTCGGCCTCGGCCAACGTGGGCGTGCTGAACATCTGCAGGTCGCTGCCTGACATGTCCATGCATACGGCGTCGACCGCGTCGGCGATGCCGGCTTCTCGGAGCAGTTCCACCGTCCGGGGGCCGATGCCCATGGCCCGGGGGTGGACGAGAGGCGCGGGGTGGCGGTCCACGGTCAGCGTGGACACGCCGAGCCTGGACAGGAACAGCGCGCTGAACAGCCCCACGGTGCCGCCACCGACGATCAGAACGTCAACCTGCCGATCGTCCATCAGACCCTCACGTCTCCTGGATTTTCCGCGTCGGCAGGAACATGGCGGGGACGAAGGTGAGCACGACGAAGGCCACCGCGACCCAGAACACGGACCGGAACGCGGCCACCGCGTCGCCGGACGCTAGGAACGCCTGGAGGAGCAGCGCGACGACCGCCGTGCCCATGGCCCCCGCGACCTGCTGGACGATGGCGTTGGCCGTGGTCGCCGCAGGCACCCGGTTTCCGGGGATCGAGTGATAGAGCGTGACCATCGTCGGAGAGATCGCGAGGGCGAGGCCGACGCCGCGTATGAGAAGGGCGACCATCAGCAGGAGGTTCTCCGAGCCGGAGCCGGCCAGAGCGAAGGGAACGGTGCCGATCGTGACCAGCACCAGCCCGATCGTGACCAGCCGACGGTAGTTGTTGCGCAGGTCGATGACGCGTCCCACGACGAGCACCGCGACGAGCATTCCCAGGCCCTGCGGGGCGAGGACGAGCCCGGCGCTCAGCGCGCCCGCTCCTCCCGCCTGCTGGAAGAACAGCGGGACCAGGAACACGGCCCCGAAGAGGGTGAAGTTGTTGAGGAAGGTGACGGCCGTGGAGGCGGCGAACGCCCGGTCGCGGAAGAGGTCGAACTCGACGACGCCCGGTGCCTGTGACCGGGCCGACCTCAGTCCGTAGGCCACCAGCAGGAGGGCCCCGCCCACGAGTGGCACGAGCACGCCGACCTTGGTCGCCGAGCCTCCCTGGCTGAGGACGCTGAATCCGTAGACGAACAGACTGAGCGTCCCGCTGATGGCGACGAGCCCGATGACGTCGAGGCGCCCGGCGGCGGTGCCGCGCGAGTTCGGGACGAAAGCGGCGGAGAGCGCGATGACGGCCACGAGGATCGGTACGTTCAGGAAGAAGGCCCAGCGCCATGACAGGTCCTGGATGATGGCGCCGCCGGCGATGGGGCCGATGATCGGGGCAATCTGAACGGGGATGGCGATGAGAGCCATCAGCCGCCCGAGACTGTCCCGCCCGGCGATCTCCACGAGGATGATCCGCATCAGCGGGAAGAGCATTCCGGCCCCGAGACCCTGCACCACCCGGAAGGCGATGAGGGCTCCGAGGGAGCCGGCCAGGCCACAGAGCGCGGACCCGAGCGCGAACACGCACAGCGAGGCGATCCACATCGCGGTCGCACCGTAGCGCTGGGACGCCCAGCCGGTGGCGGGGATGACCGCCCCCATCGCGAGCAGGTAGGCCGTCGAGGTCCACTGCACGTCGGCCAACTCGGCCGAGAAGTCCCTGGCGAACGAGTGCACCGCCACACCGACGATCGTCGTGTCGAGCAGTGCGACGAAGGCCCCGAACGCGAGGATCATGGCGATGCGCAGGAGCGACGGGTCCAGCCCCTTGCGTGGGGCTGCCCGCTCGCCCGGCTCGGCTCTGACGGCGGCCCGGTCAGTCATGACGTTGTCCTTCCTGGTTGCGGAGTGACGGCCAGTTCTGCAGTGAGAGATGGAGAACCTCGATGGCCCGCTTCCAAGACGCCTGAACGTCGCGGGGATCGCCGAATCCGCGGATCTGCTCCAGACTCACGAAGCCGTGGAACGTGCTGCGCAGCAACCGCACCGCGTCGGTGAGGTCCGGCTCGACCAGTTCGTAGGCGTGGAGCATCGCGTACGAGAGCTCCACGATGCGCCGGTGTCCCTTGGACTCGGCGGCGACCTCCGGCGGCAGGGGCATCTGGACCGCCGTGTACCGCCCCGGGTGGGTGAGCGCGTACTTCCGGTAGGTGTGCGCGAACACGACCAGGGCCTCTTTGCCCGACCGGCCGGCGATGGCCGCCGATATATGTTCGGCCAGTTCGTCCGCGGCGAGCACGGCGATCCTGGTGCGAAGGTCCCGGACGTTCTTGATGTGGGAGTACAGGCTGGCGTCCGCGACTCCGAAGAGCCGGGCCAGGGCGGACACCGTGATCTTGTCCAGTCCGACCTGGTCAGCCAGATCCGCCCCGGCCCGGGTCAGGCGGTCGACCGTGAGGCCGACGTGAGTTGCCATGCCATCCTCCTTCGTGCTTCCAGTGCACCTAGATACTATCGTTGATTGCCTAATAAGCATAGGCTCTGCTACGTTCGAAGCATGCGAGAAGTGAGCGAGCGCGCCATCCGCGCTTCCTTCGTGAACTGCTCAAAGGGCGAGGCGATGCGGCTGACGGTCCCGCGCGACCTGGCCGAGCGACCCTGGGACGACTTGGACTTCTTGGGATGGAATGACCCGAAGGCGCCGCAAAGGAGCTACATCGTCGCCGAACGCGATGACGGGCTCATCGGCGTGGTGCTCCATGTGACCTCGGGACAGCACGGGCCCAAGCGCCGCAGCATGTGCTCGCTGTGCCTCACGACGCACTCGGGCGGCCGCGTATCCCTGTTGGCGGCCAAGAAGGCACGTCAGACAGGGAAGGACGACGATTCGGTCGGTGAGTACATATGCACCGACCTCGCCTGCTCGCTGTATGTGCGGGGCAAGAAGCTGCCAGAACACGGCGAGCGCCTGGAGGAATCCCTCACGGTCGAGGAAAAGGCCGAGCGCGTCAGAGCCAAGCTGATGGTCTTCCTGGACAGGCTCTTCGTCTGACGCCGGCTCGGCGGACGGCCCGCGCGACTACCGCCGCCCGGGCGCCGCCGACGCCAGCCGGTCGCGGCGCACGGCGGAACGACCCGGGCCCGCGTGCAGCGTGGCCGCCACCCTCAGCAAATCCTCAGCCGAGAGCGCCGCCAGCATGGCGTCGCGGGCTTCGGCTTCCGCCCCGGCAGGATGGTAGACAGCCTCCCCCATCCACCGCGCCGCTTTCTGAGCCCAGGCGGTCCTCTCTTCCCGCAGCGCGGCGAATCGCGTGAAGCGGTCGCCGATCTCCTCCGCCGGGCCGTCCGCAAGGTCTCCCAGAGCGACGGCGTCCTCCAATGCCATGCAGGCGCCCTGCGCCGCGTACTGCAGCATCGGGTGGGCCGCGTCTCCCATGAGCACGACGCGGCCATCGGACCAGCGCGTCACCGGCGGCCGGTCGCACAGGACCCACGTGCGCCAGTCCCGCCCCAGTTCGAGCAGCCGCCGCGGAACGCCCTTCATCGCCGGAAAGCGGTCGAGGACGTCCCTCCTGGTCACCGGCAGTCCTGAGACGGCCGTCCGCGCGCCGTCGTCGCGGGTGACGGCCAGGTTCAGCCGGTCGCCACCGGCGATGGGATAGCACACGAGGTGCCACTTCGGCCCGGACCAGAGCTGGACGGAGTTACAGCGCAGTTCGGCGGGAACGGAGTCCATCGGTAACACCGTGCGGAAGATCGTGTGCCCGGACACCACAGGGGCGCCGTCGCCCACGAGCCGGGCGCGCACCGCGGAACGAATGCCGTCCGCGCCGACGAGGCCGTCCGCCTCGACGCGCTCGCCCGATCCCAGCAGGACGCTCACCGACGATGTGTCGTTCACATAGCCGGTGACCATGCTCCCCGCCCGCAGCTGGATGCGGTGGTCCTCCTCGCATGCCCGCAGCAGCGGCGCGTACAGATCCCCCCGCTGGACCACGGCGTACGTGCCGCCGAACCGGTCCCGATACGCGTCGTCGATGGGCAGGCAGGCGAGCGGCCGTCCCGACTCCCCGTCGAGCAGGCGGATGGCGTCGATGTGGACGGCCCGGGCTCGGACCTCCGCGGCGACGCCGAGCTCCTCCAGGGCAGCGAAGGCGTTGGGGGCGAGCTGGATTCCCGCGCCCAGCTCGGCGAACGCGGCGTTTCGCTCCAGGACATCGACGGTGTGACCGCGCCGCGCGACGCCGAGGGCCGTGGCCAGGCCACCGATTCCGCCGCCCGCGATGACGAACTTTGCCATTCATCCACCTTCTGCGTGACGGGGGACAGGGGCAGGGGTCACACGGCCGCGACCGGCTTCCTCCTCGTGTGGCCGGGAGCCGGACAGCAACACGGCGACGGTGTCGGCGAGGACGGACGGGCCGTGCTCGCTGAGGACGGACTCGACGTGGAACTGCATGGAACGGAATCCGGGCCCGGCGAGACCATGGACGTACCCGGTGCCGGCCTCCCTGCTCACGGAGATGACGGCGTCCTCGTGCCGCACCTCGTCGGACGCGCTGGACAGCACGAAGGTGTTGTAGAAGCCCATGCGCACCCGCCGCCCGAAGTAGTCGATCTCCTGCTGGACGCCCTGGTTGGGACGATCCCGCCGCACCACCTCGAAACCGAGCATGGCGCCGAGGATCTGATGGCTCAGGCAGACAGCGATGAACGACGTGCCGCCGCTCACCATCGCGCGCATCGTCTCGCGCAGCCGGGCGATCCTCGGGTTGGCGGTGTCGCGCGGGTCGCCGGGGCCCGGGCCCATGACGACAAGGTCGTGGTCGTCGGCCTCGTAGGCCTCGTTCCACCGGCGCACCTCGACCCGCAATCCCAGGGCACGTAGCTGGTGGCCGATCATCGCCGTGAAGTCGTCCTCGGCGTCCACGATCAGCACGCGCCCGCGATCCTCGGCGCTCGTGCCGGGAACCGCCTCCTCTTGTCCTGCGCCGTCCAGCCAGAACGCCGCGAGCCCGGCGTTCCGGGCGCGCAACGCCCGTTCGACCTCCGGATGCGCGTTGAGGCTCGGCAGCGACCGTCCGGGCCCCTCCCCCCGCTTCTCGATGCCGAGCGCGCTCAGCAGGCCCCGGGCCTTGGCGTGGGTCTCGGCCACCTCGGAAGCGGGGTCGGAGTCCCGGACCAGCGTCGCGCCCACGGAGATGTCCAGCCGGCCGCCGGTGATCTCGGCGGTCCTCAGCAGGATGGCCGAGTCCAGGGAGCGTCCGCCGTTGATGTCCCTGCTGATCAGCGCCGCGATCCCGCTGTAGTACCCCCGGCCTTTCGGCTCGTACTGCTGGATGACCCGGCAGGCGCTCGCCAGCGGGCTGCCCGTCACGGTCGGGGCGAACATCGTCTCGCGCAGGATTTCCCGGACATCGCGCGAGGTGCGTCCCTTGATGAGGTACTCGGTGTGCGCGAGGGTCGCCATCTCCCTCAGGTAAGGGCCGACGACGCGGCCACCGCCGGCGGTGATCCGGGCCATCATCTTCAGTTCCTCGTCTACCACCATGTAGAGCTCGCCGGCTTCCTTGGGGTCGGCGAGGAACTCCATCAGGTCGCCGAGCGCCGGGCCCGACGGCGGGTAGCGGAACGTGCCGCTGATGGGGTTCATCACCGCCGTCCCGTTGAAGAGGCTGACGTGGCGTTCCGGAGTGGCGCCGACGAAGGTCCTCTCGCCGGTGTGCACTGCGAACGTCCAGTACGCGCTGCGCTCGCCGGTCAGCAAACGGCGGAAGAGGCTGAGCGTGACCCGGGGGGACGCGTCGGCGATCTCGGCGGTGAATGCCCGTTTGATGACGAAGTTGGAGCCCGCGCCATTGCCGATTTCGCGTGCGAGCACCTCGCCGACGATCGACGCGTACTCCTCGTCGCCCACGTCGAAGCGGGTGTTCACCAGCTCGATGGGGGCGTCGGGCAGGCGCGGCAGCGCGTGGTCGAGGGGGCAGGTCGCGTAGTCCCGGACGGTGAGGGCCAGGAGCGGGGCCTGGTCGTCATGGCAGGAGAACCCGCGCTCGCCGATCTGCCTGTAGGGCACCATCACCAGCACCTCGTGCCCGGGCCGCGCCCGCACGGCGTCCACGTCCGGGAGAGGCAGATCGGCGAGACGACTCACCGTGGTCACGTCGCCGAGGAGGATTTCCAGCCGCCGGCCGACTGCTTCGGGGCGGTAGAGAAGGGCGAAAGTGGTGGATCCGGAGTTCAGCACTCCGTCGAGCAACTCGATGAACCGGTCTTTGTCCGAAGGCATCGCACCCCTCCTTGTCATTCGTCAGGTGCGCGCGATCAGCGGGGACCGCTCCAGGCTGTCCAGCACCGCCTCGGTGGGGAGGACGACGGCGCACCGCGTGGCCGCGTAGTCGAGGGTCAGCCGATGGTGCTCTGGGGTGAAGTCGGCGACAGCGTCGGCCACCAGGAAGGTCTCGATGTCGTTGGTGAACGCCTCGACGGCCGTCATGAGGCAGCCGACGTGGGCGTACACCCCGCAAATGATCATTTGGTCACGGCCGAGGGATCGTAGGCGCGCGAGCAGCCCGTTGCCGTGGAAGGCGCTGTACCGCCATTTGGTGAAGACCAGGCTGTGCTCGTCAGGCGCCATCTCCTCGATGATGGCGCGGTCCTCCAAGGAACCACCCATGCCGGAGCCCCAGAAGTCCTTGAGCAGTCCTCGCTGTTCGTCGGTCATGTCGCCGGGCTGCGCCGTGTAGCACACCGGGATACCGAGGCTGCGGCAACGCCGCGCCAGCGCGGCGCAGTTGCCGACCAGATCGGTACGGGGCTGCCGCCCGCAGGGAAACGGCGCCACGAAGTACCGCTGCATGTCGTGGACCAGCAGGACGGCGCGGCGCGGGTCGGGCCTCCACGAGGCCGTGTTCGCCGGCAGGGTCTCAGGGCGTGGCATGGGGTACGGGTCGATCGCGCGGATGGGCATGATGATCGGTCTCCTTTACGAGCCCAGCGAGGCGCCGCCGTCCACGCACAGCTCGTGCATGGTGATGTGGGAGGCGCGGTCGGAGAGCAGGAACTCCACGGCGTTGGCGATGTCGGAGGCCCGCGCCAACCTCCGGAGGGGGATCCCGACGCGGTACTCCGACGGCACGCCGTTCAATGAGCCGTCGGGGCCGGTGTCGTCGGTCCACAGCGAACGCAACATGGGCGTGTCGGTTGAGCCGGGCAGCACCACGTTGCAGCGGATCCCGGATCCGGCCAGCTCAAGGCCCAGAGTCTTCGTGTACGCGGCGGCGGCGGCCTTTGAGGCGCAGTACGCGGCCATGTGCGTCCGCGGCACGCGTCCCGCGTTGGACCCGACGGTGACGATGGCGCCGCGCCCGCGCGCGGCCATCCTTCTGGCTACGGCGGAGGACATGTGGAACACGCCGTCCACGTTGACCGAGAAGGTGAGCCGCCAGCTCTCGGCGGTGAGCGACAGGGCGTCCGCCACCCGGAGCACCCCCGCGCAGTTGACGAGGAAGTCCACCGGGCCGAGGCGCTTCTCGGCCTCCTCCACCACCGCCTCCGCCTGCGCGGGACGGCTGACGTCGGCCGGCAGCACGGTGACGTTCAGGGCCTTGTCCCCGGCGCCGCGTTCCAGCGCTTCCAGGGCAGGTGCGTCGATGTCGACGGCGACCACGGCGGCGCCCGCATCGGCGAGGCCGTACACGATGGCCTCGCCGATGCCGCCGCCCGCCCCTGTGACGATCGCGACATTGCCGTGGAAGCATCCAGTGGTCATCTTGATTCCTTCTCGTCGACGTCATCGTGCGGATGACGGACCTGGCCGCAGGGCAGGGCGGAACGTCAGGCGAATACCCACGCGGCGAATGACTGCTTGATTTGCCTGGAAGGCTTTCCTGTTACCTGGTCGAGATAGGCGGATCCCAGATCGGCTTCATCGCCGACCGGTGATCTCGTGACCGGATCTCCGAAGGAATGTACCCGACTCAACCTAATATGTCTAGGCTTCGACCTTGCGCACTCAGCGCATAAGTTTCGCTACTCCTAGTACAACAAATTGTGTCCGATATATTTACAAGATCAGTAATGTCACCAGTCCAATCGGCGAGACGAAAGCGGATCCAGCCGACAAGCCGAGAGTACGGACCGCCACACCCTGACAAGGACCCAAAGATCGCCATACAGCTAGGCTGAACTGGGATTATTCACCTCTGGTAGATCGCCGGCGGCGGCGGACCACCCGGCCGTCCGGCCCTCACCGGGTGCTCGCCCGAGCAAACACAGCGGGGGTTTTCGGCGGTGACACAACTCCAGCAGCCCCTTGAATTCCCCCTTGGATCTACCGGGAATACGCGGAGCCGACAGTCAGGCGACTTCAATACTCGCAGTAGAAGTCGAGCCTAGACACATTAGGGATAGACGGATACATTGCCGAAGCAGGAATCGGCATGGCTCTATCGCAAGCGAAGTTGACGACCTTCAGAGAGAGGATTCTGCATGCACCGCTGGGCGCGCGCTCAAAACGGTGGCCGTCTCGACTCGCTCACCGGAGGACGTTTTATCGCCGCTCTCATGGTGTTCGTTTTCCACATTGCGACGCTTCAACTATTCGCTGAGGGATCCGGCGTCGGGTCGGCGCTGACCTTCGCCACCAAGACCGCCGGCACGATCGGGGTCTCGTTCTTCTTCGTCCTCAGCGGTTTCGTGCTGACCTGGTCGGCCAGATCCGACGACTCGTACGCCGGGTTCCTCCGCCGCAGGCTCGTCAAGATCTACCCCAACCACGTGGTGACGTTCTGCCTCGCGATGCTCGTGTTCGCCGCAGCCGCCACGCCGACCGGGACCGCCGTGCTGAACCTGCTCCTGCTCCAGGCCTGGGCGCCGCGGCCCGACATCTTCCTCAGTGTGAACGGACCGAGCTGGTCCCTCTCCTGCGAGCTCGTCTTCTACCTGCTGTTCCCGCTGCTGCTGCCGCGGATCAGCCGGATCGCCGGGAGGCGGCTGTGGTGGTGGGCGGCCGGCGTCGCAGCCCTGATCGTCATGCTTCCCGGCCTGGCCCATCTCCTGCCGGCCGACCCGGTGTTCGACGGGAGCCTGGCCGCCACGGTGCTCGGCGGCGAGTCGATCAGCCGCATGTGGTTCGTCTACATCCTCCCGCCGGTCCGCCTGCTGGACTTCGTGCTCGGCATGCTGTCGGCGCGCATCGTGATCTCCGGCCACCTGCCTCGCATCGGGGTCGTACCGGCCGCGTCGATCGCCGCGCTCGGCTACGTGGCCGGGCTGTTCGCGCCGATGCTGTACGTCGCGGACGCGGTCACGGTCGTGCCGCTGGCGCTGCTCGTCGCCGCGCTCGCCTCGGCCGACGCCCGCGGATTCCCCACCCTGCTGGGCTGCCCCCTGATGCGCCGGCTCGGTGAGATCTCGTTCGCCTTTTACCTGATCCAAGAGATCGTGCTGGTGTCGATGCGGGCGATGGTCGGGTTCGACCGTCACCTCGACCCCCTGACCGGTCTGCTGTTCGGCCTGGCCGCCTTCTGCCTCTCCCTGCTGCTCGCGTACGCGATGCACCGCTGGGTGGAGACCCCGGCCGTACGCAGGTGGGGCAGGCACACCCCCCCGGCGGTTGGCCGCCCGGCGCCTCGGAAAGAAGCGGCCGCCTGACCCCGCATCACTCTGATCCGTCCTTCACTGGAGAGTTATCTTGAGAATTCTCATCGTCACGGGTGGCAGCCCCGCGACCGTCTTCCCCCTCACACCGCTGGCGACCGCGGCCCGGCTCGCCGGCCACGAGGTGATCGTCGCCTCCAACGCCGAGACCATGGACGCCGTGGCCGCGGCCGGGCTCGCCGGAGTCTGCGTCTCCCAGGTCCCGATCCGGCGGCACATCACCACCGACCGGGCCGGGGCCCTGATCGACGTGCCGGAAGACCCGGAAGCGCACATGCGCTACATCGGGCACGGCTTCGGCCGTATGGCAGCGGCCTACCTGGACCCGCTGTCCGCGTTCGCCGCGCAGTGGCGGCCCGACGTGGTCGTGGGCGGAATGCTGACCTTCGCGGCCCCGCTGCTCGCCAACCGGCTCGGCGTCCCGTACGTGCGCCACTCCTGGGACGCCGGGGAGCCGCCCGTCGTCGATGTCGCGGCCGGACAGGAGTTGCGCGGCGAGCTGGACCGACTCGGCCTGGACGGCATCCCCGCCCCTGACATGTGGATTGACATCTGCCCGCCGAGCGTCCGTCCCGCCGACGCGCCGGACGCCCAACCCATGCGCTACATCCCGTGGAACCCGCAGCGGACGCTCGAACCCTGGATGTACGTCAAGCCGGCCCGCCGCGTGTGCATCACCGCAGGGACCAAGGTCGCGCCCGGCTACTTCTACGACTACCTCGTCGAACTCGTGGAGAAGGTCAAGGACCTCGACGCGGAGATCGTGATCGCCGCGCCGGACGCCGTGGGCGACGAACTGACCGGCAGGCTGGGCGTGCGCACCGGGTGGGTGCCGCTGGACATGGTGGTCCCGCGCTGTGACCTGCTGGTGCACCACGGTGGCGGTGGTACGGCGCTGACCGGCATGGCCTGCGGCGTCCCGCAACTGGTGATCCCGAACATGCCCAAGCTGCTCGCACCGACCCGGCGGCTCGTCGAGTACGGCACGGCGACAATGCTGCTGCCCGGCGAGGACACGGCCGACGCCGTCACCGAGGCGTGCAGGGACCTGCTCGACAGCCCCTCGTACCGCGAACGCGCGCGGCGGCTCGCCGAGGAGATCCTCATGATGCCGCCGCCGGCCGAAGTGCTGGCCCAAGTGGAGAAGTTGGTCTGATGCGGGTGCTCGTCACCGGTGGAGCCGGCTTCATCGGATCCCACTACACCCGGATGCTGCTGCGGGACACCGACGCGTACGTCACGATCCTGGACAAGCTGACGTACGCGGGCAACCTCGCGAACGTGGGCGACCTGATCGGCGACCCCCGGCTGCGGTTCAGGAAGGGCGACATCGACGACCGGACCATACTCGACGACCTGATGCCCGGCATCGACACGGTGGTGCACTTCGCCGCCGAGTCGCACGTCGACCGGTCGATCGAGAACGGCGGGGCGTTCGTGCGCACCAACGTGCTCGGTACCCAGCGGCTGCTCGACGCCGCCGTGGCGCACGGCGCGCGCACTTTCGTGCACGTGTCCACGGACGAGGTGTACGGGTCCATCGCCGAAGGCTCGTGGACGGAGACCAGCCCCCTGCTGCCCAACTCGCCCTACTCGGCGTCCAAGGCCGCCTCCGACCTGCTGGCCCTCGCCTGCCACCGCACACACGGCCTGGACGTGCGGGTCACCCGCTCCTCCAACAACTACGGCCCGATGCAGTTCCCGGAGAAGGTCATCCCCCTGTTCATCACGCGGCTGATGGCCGGAGACCAGGTCCCGCTCTACGGGGATGGGCGCAACGTTCGCGATTGGCTGCACGTCGAGGACCACTGCCAGGGCATCGAGCTCGTCCGGACCAAGGGCCGCCCCGGGGAGATCTACAACATCGGCGGCGGCACGGAACTGTCCAACCGGGAGCTGACCGGACTGCTGCTCGACGCGTTCGCAGCCGGCTGGTCCTCGGTCCGGAGAGTGCCCGACCGCAGGGGGCACGATCTGCGCTACTCGGTCGACTGCGGCAAGGCACGCGACGAACTCGGCTACCGGCCACGCTTCGACCTGACGTCCGGGCTGGCCTCCACCATCCAGTGGTACCGGGACAACGCCGACTGGTGGCGGAAGGGACTCGTGGCGTGATGCGCGGGATTCTTCTGGCCGGGGGCTCGGGCACGCGGCTGCTGCCGCTGACGTCCGTCAGTTCCAAGCAACTGCTGCCGGTTTACGACAAGCCGCTCGTCTACTACCCCCTGTCGGTCCTGATGCTCGCGGGCGTCCGGGAGATCCTCATCATCAGCGGCGATCAGCACGTGGACGCCTTCCGCATGCTGTTCGGGAACGGGAGCCATCTCGGTCTCGATCTGCGCTACGCCCGCCAGGAGTCCCCCCGCGGCATCGCCGAGGCGCTGCTCATCGGCCGCCAGTTCGCCGGCGACGAGGACGTCTGCCTGATCCTGGGGGACAACATCTTCTACGGGCACGGCCTGCCGCCCGTGCTGCGCGAGGCCGTGGCGACGGTGGACGGCTGCACGGTGTTCGGCTATCCGGTGTCCGACCCCCGGCGTTACGGCGTCGCGGTCGTGGACGACGCCGGCCTCCTGGTCGACATCGAAGAGAAACCCGCCTCGCCACGGTCGAACCTCGCCGTCCCCGGCCTTTACATGTACTCCAACGACGTACTCGCGTACCCGGAGAAGATCTCCCCGTCGCCCAGGGGCGAGCTGGAGATCACCGACGTCAATCGGCTCATCATCAAGGAGGGGCGCGGCAGGCTGGTGCAGCTCGGCCGCGGCACCGCGTGGCTGGACGCGGGTACGCACGACAGCCTGCTAGAGGCAGGACAGTACGTGCAGATCCTCCAGAAGCGCCAGGGAATGCAGATCGCCTGCCTGGAGGAGACCGCGTTTCGCATGGGCTACATAGGCATCGCGCAATTTACCCGGCTCGCGGAACTGCTCCCCTCCGAATCGACGTACGGCAGATATGTCCGCTCTTTGGTGCACAACTGAGTTTACGGAGGTGTGACGGCGATTTTCTATCATATCTGCTTCGTGGTGCCGAGCATCGAGATCGCCATGGACGATCTCACGAGAAGCGTCGGCGTCGAATGGGGCCCGGCGAAGGCCGACTCGGTCGGCCCGTGGGAATACCGGATGGCGTTCTCCCGGACCGGGCCGCCGTACTTCGAGTTGATCGAAGGGCCCAAGGACAGCCCTTGGGACTCGACGCTCGGCGCCCGGTGCGACCACATCGGATTCTGGACACGGTCGGTCGAGGAGAGCGCGGAACGCCTGGTCGGCGAGAGGTTTCCGGTGGAGTTCAACGGCTGCCCCCTCGGCCGGCCCTATACCTACCATCGCGTGAAAAGCCTCGGCGTCCGTCTGGAGATGATGGACGTCTCCCGGCAGGAAATGTTTCTGGACGCCTGGAATCCGGGCGGCGCCGCGATGCTCCCTTTCGACACGCATATGCGACCCTCCGGGAATTCGTGAAGGAGCCATTCGATGAATGAATCGGTAGCTGTCGCACGCGATGAAGGCCCCAGAATCGACCCCCGCGTCGTCGAGTCGCTGGACGGCGCGGCATGGCTGTGGAAACGGATGGCGCTCTCCGCCACGCCGTGCGCGGAGGCGCCCCGGGTGCCCGTGCCGGTCGAGCTGCGCTCCATTCTCCGGCTGTTGGAGATCGCGGCGAACGGGTCGCCTACCGGCGGGCCGTCCGTACCGTCGGCGGGCGCCCTCTACCCGTACGAGCACTACGCGGTCGTGGCGGGCACCGAAGGGCCGGCCGTGTACGGTGTCGACGTCGCGCGCCGCGGCTGCCGCCTGCTGCGGGCGGGCAGCCAGGTGGAACGCGCCCTCGACCGCGCCGACCTCGCCCTTCGGCGCCCCGGCCGGGCCCTGGTGCTGAACGTCGTGCGGCCCTGGCTGTCCATGCGCAAATACGGAAACCGGGGATACCTCTACGCGCAGCTCGACGCCGCGCACCTCGCCACCCACCTGCTGTGCCTAACGCGTGACGCGGGTGGCGGCGCCGAGCTGCGCACCCGGATCGCGGCGAGTCCCGTGACCGAACTGCTGGCCCTCGACCCCGCCTGCCGCTTCCTGCACAGCGTGCTCGTGGTCGACGGCGGGCCGGAAGCGGCGAGATCGTACTGCGACACCGCGTGGACCTGCTCGGACGTGCGGGACGACCCGGTCGCCGCCACGGTGGTCAAAGGGCTGGAGACCGAGTGCTGGCAGACGATCGCAGCGCACAGGGCCATGTCACCGGTCCCACGTCCCCACCCCGTGCGGCTCCAGACTCTGATACCGGGGATCGTGCCGCCACCCGACACCGGGCCGCTCCCCTACCCCGAGCCGTGGACAGGGCTCGCCGCGCGCCGCCGCTCCGCCAAGGACTTCGCGGACCTTCCGCTCACCGCCCGCGTGCTGAGGTACGCGCTCGCCGCGCTGGCGACGCCGCTCACCACCGACCTTTCCCCCGGCACAGAGCTGGGCACGACCCTCGTGGTCAGAGACGTCACCGGATGGCGTCCGGGCAGCTACCCGCTACACGGGCCTGCGGGCCTGGCGGCCGTCCCCGTCGCGCCGCCACCGTCCGGTGACGAGGTGGTCCGCGTGTGCATGGGCCAGGAGCACCTGCGGCACGCCGCCGCCACCGTCCTCTTCCACGCGCCGCGGGAGGAGATCGTCAACGGGGGAGCCCGGGGTGTGGACGACGCCCTGCTGCGGGCGGGGGCGCTCGCCCACCTGCTCTACCTCGGCGCGACCGCCGCGGGCGTCGCCGTCACCGGGGTCGGCGGTTTCGACGCCGACCGGTGGCGGGCCCTGACCGCGCTGCCGGAAGCCCACGACGTGCTCTACGTCGTGATGCTCGGCGTGCCGGGAAACGGCCCGGTGAAGTTGGACCGGCTGAGCACCCCCCACCGCGGATGAGGGGCGGCCTGATGCTGATCAGCCTCATCGAGGAGGCGTTGTGGGAGCACGGCGACTCCGTGGCGGTGACGGACGCCCACACCGCGCTCGGCTACCGCGAACTGGCCGAAGAGAGCGCGCGCGTCGCGAAGGAACTGGCGGCGCACCTCGGCCCTTATGGAGAGCGTGCCCGGGTCGGCATCCGCGGCGGCAACTCCACCGCGTACGTCGTCCTCTACCTGGCGGTTCTGCGCGCCGGCTGCGTGCCGTTCCTGCTCGACCGCACGAGCGGGCCTCAGGAGACCGAGGCCATCGCCGAGGACTGCGGGCTCGACCTGCTGCTCTACGAGCCCGGAACGCCACCACCCGTCTACAGCTCCGTCGTGGCATCGCCACAGGGAATGCTGCTGTCCGCGCTGCCGTCCCGCGCGCGACGTCCGGACCTGTGCGACACGACCCAGGTGGCGCGCTTCACCTCCGGCTCCACCGGACGGCCGCACTGCGTCGAGTTCTCTGGCCGGGCGGTCCACCGGGCGGCGGTCAACTGGATCGAGGGCACGGGACTCGGAGCCGACGACCGGATCCTCTGCTTCGCGTCCCTGTCCAACGGGCTGGCGTTCAACACCTCCCTGCTTCCGGCCTTCCTCGCGGGCGCGCGGCTGCACCTGGGCCACGGCCTGCCGACCGCCAGCCGGGTCGTCCGGATGCTGGAACAGACCGGGGCGACGCGGCTCGTCGGCTTCCCCGCCCTTTACGACTCGCTGGTACGGCGTGGCCCCGCCCTCCCGGCCTTCAGCGGGCTGCGCATGGCGATCTCGTCGGCGGCGCCGCTCAGCCCGGAGACGAAGGAGCGGTTCATAGCGCGGACCGGCGTGGCCATCCAGAACTACTACGGAGCCGCCGAGGCGGGACCGCTCACCTTCGCCGCCGACCCGGTCACCGATCCGGGCCTGGGAAAGCCCCTGCCGGGCGTATCCCTGCGCGCCGGACGGTCCGCGGAGGAGCCGGAGGCGGTGGAGGTCCGCAGCGAGTCCATGGGCACGCGTTACCTCAACGCCCCCGGTCTGCTGGAGAGCAGGCTCACCCCGGACGGCCACTACCGCACCGGCGACCTCGGCTACCTGGCCGGGGGCAGCCTGGTGCTGACCGGGCGGACCAGTCAGGTGATCAACATCGGTGGCCGCAAGATCGACGCCGTCGAGGTGACCGATGTGTTGCGCGGCGCCGAGGGCGTGCGGGACGCCGTCGTCCTTCACGTGACCGACCGCCACGGCGGCGACGCGCTCGCGGCTGTGCTCGCGGCGGAGCCCTCCCTCGACACCGTCGCGCTCCGCCGCCACGTCGGGGCCCGGCTCGCCGCGCACAAGGTGCCCACCCTGGTCCAGGTGGTACCGCGGATCCCGCGCGGCTCAAGTGGCAAACCCGCCATGGCGGAGATCCGCCAGATGTTCGACAGGTGAAGGAGACCCCCTCGATGACCACCACGCAGGACGCGCTCCGCGCGCGCATCGTGCGCATCGTGCTCGACTCGGTGGAGGGCGAGCTGACCGAGACCGAGCTGTCGGCCGCCGAATGGTCGCTCTCCAACATCGGCTACTCGTCACTCTCCTACATCCGCATGATCGACACCGTCGAGAACGAGCTCGGCGTCTACCTCGACCCCGAGGAGGACGGCGAGCGCATCGCGTCGGTGGACGACCTCGTACAGGTGGTCCAGGAGCGTCTCCAGGAGCCGGCCAGTGCCTGAGCCCGTTCTCGGAGTCGTCGGGCTCGGCCGGCTGGGCGAAGCCGTCGCCCGCCTCTGCGCGCAGGAGAAACTGACGGTCCGGCGGTTCGACTCCCGCCAACCGGACCAGTGGGCCGGCCTGCCGGTCCCGGACGTTCTGATCGACTGCGCCGCGCCTCCCGCCGTGCACCACGTGATCGACCTCAGCGAGCGGCTGCACGTGCCCCTGGTCGAGTGCGTGTCCGATCTCGGCGACGACCACCACGCCCGGCTGGCGGAACTGGCTCGGGAGGTCGCTGTCGTCCGGGCCACCAACCTGTCTCTGGGCAACTACCTGCTGACCCGCGCCGTCGAGGACGTGGCCAGGGTCCTTCGCGTCCTGGAGCGGGCGGGGATCACCGGCGTCATGCCCGAGGCCGCCGTGCTGGAACGGCACCCGGCGGCCAAGGCGCACCGGCCGAGCGCGACCGCCACCGCGCTCGCCGCGCACTGGACGGGCAGCGCGGGTGGCCCGATCTCCGACATCTCCTCTCTGCGGGCCGGTCGTATGGTCAGCGCCCACGAGATACGGCTCACGTGGGAGGAGCAGGACCTCACGATCCGCCACGAGGTGCACTCGCTGGCCGCCGCGGCCTCGGGCGCCATCGGCGTTGGGACATGGGCCGTCGGCCAGGCTCCCGGCCTCTACGACGCGCGCACCGTCTTCGACCGGATGCTGGAATCGATGAGCGGTCACCACGAAGGAGTCCATGTATGAGCGGCACGCGGGCCTCGGCCCGGCTGTCCGTGCAGGTCGCCCTCGGCGCCCGCATGCTGTCGCTGGACGGCCACGACGACTTCAACCAGGGACAGATATCGGCCCGGCTACCCGGCTCCGAGACCTTCTTCATCAAGAACGCACTGTGCGGCTTCGACGAGGCCACGCCGCACCAGGTGGTGGCGGCCTCCATCCGGCCGGACAGGCCGGTACCGCCGCTCGCGCCCCCGGAGCTCCCGCTGCACCAGGCCATCTACCGGGCCCGCCCGGACATCAACGGCATCGTTCACAGCCACGCGCCGAACACCCTCATATTCGGCGCGACCGACCTCAGCATCCGCCCGGTCTCACACGACGGGGCCTACTTCGCGGACAGAGTGGGCCTGTTCACCGACACCAGCAACACGGTGCTCACCCAGGACGTCGGCGAGGCCATCGCCAAGGCGCTCGACGACCGGCCCGCCGTCATGCTGCGCAACCACGGCGGCGTGATCGTCGGCAAGAGCGTACGGCACGCGGCCGTGTTCGCCCAGGTCCTGGAGCGCGCCTGCCGCCTCCAGCTGGAGGCGGAGCGGACGGGCGTCCCGTACGCCTCGTCCTCGGCTGCCGACGTGGAGCTCAAGCGGGACTTCGTCTACGCGGACCTATCGGTCCGCTCCTACTGGGACTACGCGGTGCGGCTGGTGTGCCGGCGGTGGCCGGACAGCGCGGAATGGGGGCGAGAGTGAGCGCCGTGCAGGACACGAGCCGCGGCCAGGCGGGCCCCGGCCACCCGAGCGCCGATTCCGACGAGGTTCGCGACCTGCTCGCCCTCGCCGAGGATCTCGCGGACAAGGAGCTCGAGCCCCGCGTCGACGACTTCGAGGCCCGTGCCGAGTTCCCGCGGGAGGTGATCCGCACCCTCGGGCGCGCCGGGTTGTTCGGCCTGCCGTTCCCCGTCGAGTACGGAGGGGGAGGCCAGAGCCACCAGACCTACCTCAGGGTGCTGGAGATCCTCGCCCGGCGCTGGCTGGGGGTGGCCCAGTCGGTGAACATCCACATCCTGTCCTGCCAGGGCATGGCGGCCTTCGGCAGCGAGGAGCAGCGGACACGGATGCTGCCCGAGATGCTGGCCGGGGAGCTCCTCGGCGCGAACTGCCTGTCGGAACCCGAAGTGGGCTCGGACATCGCCGCCATCACCTGCGCGGCGGTACGCGACGGCGACGACTACGTCATCAACGGCACGAAGGCGTGGACCAGCCATGCCGGGCAGGCCGACTACTACAACGTCTACTGCCGGACCGGTGTCCCCGGAGCCGGAGGCCTCTCCGTGCTCCGGGTGGACGCCGGGACGCCGGGGCTCCAGGTGCAGCGCCTGGAGCGCAAGATGGCCGTCCGTTCGTCCCCCACCGCGGCAATCGTGTTCGACGACGTGCGGGTCCCCGCGGACCGCATGGTCGGCCGCCGTGGAAAGGGCTTCCTGCTCGCCCTGGGGCTGTTCGACCTCGGCCGTCTGGCCATCGCGACATGCGCGCTCGGAATAGCGCACGCCGCGATGCGGTACGCCATCGCGTACGCGAAGTCCCGCAGGCAGTTCGGCCGGCCGATCGCCGAGTTCCAGGGGGTCGGCTTCATCCTCGCGGACATGTCCACCCAGATCGAGGCCGCCCGGGCGCTGACCTGGGAAGCCGCGCGCACCATGGACCGCCGAGAGCACCCGGCGGCCGTCACGCTGGCGGCCTGCCGGGCAAAACTGTTCGCCACCGACGTGGCCATGCGCGTCACAACCGACGCCGTTCAGGTCCTGGGCGCCTACGGCTTCGTCCAGGACCACCCGGTGGAGCGGTGGATGCGGGAGGCCAAGCTCCTCCAGATCATCGAGGGCACGAACCAGATCCAGCGCATGCTCATCAGCCGCTCCCTTACCTAGGGCGGCCACGGGCCGTCACGGGCACCACAGCCACGACGCCGCGGGGACACCGCGGAGACGAGGGACCACATGACGAACTCCACACCACCCGCCGCGCTCGTGACCGGCGGAAGCAGGGGAATCGGACGAGCGATCGCCGAACGACTGGCCCGAAGGGGCATGGTCGTCGCCGTCCACTACGCCAGGGACGAGATCGCCGCGAAGGAGACGGTCACCGCCATCCGCGCCGGCGGGGGCGAAGCCTTCGCCGTCAGGGCGGACTTCACCGAGACCGGCGCCGTCGACACGCTGTTCGACGCGCTGGAGGACGGGCTGCGCGAGCACACCGGCTCCACCGGGCTGGACGTGCTCGTCAACAACGCGGGCGTCGGCTGCAGCGGCGACGCCGGGCACATGACGGAAGCGGACCTGGACCGCGTGATCACGGTCAATGTGAAGACGCCCGTCTTCGTGGTCCAGCGCGCGCTGCCGCTCCTACGCGCGGGCGGCCGGATCGTGAACATCTCGTCCGCCGCGAGCCGGGTCGCGCATCCACAGATCATCGGCTACGCGATCAGCAAGGGCGCGCTCGACGCCTTCTGCCGATCCCTGGCCAAGCAGCTCGGGCCGTTGGGGATCACCGTCAACAACGTCGCGCCGGGGCTCGTCGACACCGACTTCCACGGGGACCGCCTCCGCGGCCACCCTGAGGCGGCTGCGGAGGCGGCCGCGCTGACCGCCTTCGGCCGGCTCGGCGAGGCCGCGGACGTCGCCGACATCGTCGCCTTCCTCACATCGAACGAGGGCCGGTGGATCACCGGAGAGCGGCTGGAGGCCACGGGCGGCGCCTACCTGTGAACCGACCAACCACAACCGAGGGAGCCTGATGCTCATCACCGACATCTACATCGACTCGGTCGGCGTCCGCCTGGGCGAGCCGGTCGACCTGGCTGACGTCGTCGCCGACGGGCGCTACGCCGCAACGGAGTACACGGCCAACGGCCTGACCGGCGCGGTCGTCTCCGACGAGTTCCCACCCGACCTCGCCATCGCCGCCGCGCGCCAGGCGCTGGACCGGGGCGCCACGTCCCCGTCGGACGTCCGCCTGCTGCTGCACGCCACCGCGTACTACCAGGGGCAGGACATGTGGACGCCCAGCGCCTACATCCAGCAGCACACCATCGGCGGCCGAGCCCCGTCCATGGAGGTGGACCAGAAGTCCAACGGCGGCATGGCCGCCCTGGCACTCGCCGTCACCTACCTGTCCGCGTGCGACGGCGACGACGACGGGGTCATGGTGACTACCGGTGAGCGGTTCTGCCTGCCGGGCTGGGACCGGTTCAAGAGCGAGGGCGGGACCGTGATGGCGGACGGCGGCACCGCGATCCTGCTCACGCGGCGCCCGTCCTTCGCCCGCATCGTGTCGGTGGTGCTCACCTCGGACTCGACGCTGGAGGGCATGTACCGCGGCCGGACGCTGCGCGACGCGCCGGCCTCCAGCGAAAAGCCGCTCAACATGCGGTCCAGGAAGACCGATTTCATGCGCAGGCGGATGAACGACCTGGACGACATCTCCCGGCGGGTCGCGGGTGGCGTGGGCGAGTGCATGCGAGAGGCCCTCGCCGAGGCCAAGACGGAGGCCTCCGACGTCCGCCGCTTCGTGATGCCGAACATCGGACAGACCGTGTACTGGTGGACGCTGCTCAAGGAGATGGGTGTCGGCCTGGACCGCACGACCTGGGAGTACGGCCGCACGATCAGCCACCTCGGCGCGGGTGACCAGGCGGCGGGGCTCGACCACCTACTGCTCCACGACGAGCTCGAACCCGGGGACCGGGTCGTCCTGGCGGGAGCCGGCTACGGCTTCAACTGGGGCTGCGCCGTCCTGGAGATCATCGCGAAGCCCGGATGGAGCGCCTCATGAGCATCCCCCCTCTCGTGGAACCCACCCCCCTGCTCGACGATGCCGAGACCCGGAGGCAGGCCCACCAGTTGATCCTCGCGGGCCACGGCTCGGTGGGGCAGCGCCGGCTGAAGAACGCCAAGGTGCTGGTGGTCAGCGCCGACGAGGCAGGTGGTCCCGCCGTGGCGCATCTGGCCGACGCGGGCATCGGCACCATCGGGATCGCCGACGGCGCGCCGCTGCAGGACTGGGACCGGTACATGGGATCTCCCGCGCGCGAGGGCCTGGGGGAGGCCCGTGCCGTCGCGTGGCGGGCGGCCCTGCGGGCGACCTACCCCACCCTGGAGGCGACGGCGTACACGGCCCGTCCGGACGCGTCCAACATCGAGGAGACGGTCCGCGGCTACGACGTCGTCGTCTGCGCCGCGGAGGACCCCGCACGCTGCTACCTGGTGGACGACGTCTGCGCACGCCTCGGCAAACCGTTCGTCTGGGGCGAGATGGAGGCGCTCGGCGGCCGCGCCGGCGTCTTCTGGGACGCGCACGGCCCCACCTACCGCGACCTGTATCCGAAGCCGCCGACCGCCTACTACCGGGGCATGGCGGGGACGATGCCGGCCGTCGGCGCCTGGCTGGGCGTGACCATGACGATGGAGGTCGTCAAACTGCTCACCGGCCAAGGGAGGCCGCTCCTCGGCCGCCTCATGCGCTACGACTCGCTGGCCGGGACCAGCGGCGTCGAGCCCCTCGCCCGCGATCCCGCGACCTCGCGGCCCGCCGAGCTGACGGCCGCCGAGCCGTTCTTCGGACTGCTCTCGCCCGAGGCGGCACAGGCGGCCCGGGAGTCCACCGTCTCGGCGGAGGAACTCAGGGACATGCTGGACCGGCGGAGCGACGTGGTGGTCGTGGACGTCCGCGAGCCCGATGAGTACGCGTTCGCCCACCTTCCCGACTCCGTACTCATCCCCAAGGGAGAGTTCTTCGGGGGCGACGGGATGGCTCGCCTGCCCAAGGACAAGCGGATCGTCCTCCTCTGCCGGATGGGCATCCGGTCCGCCGAGGTGCTCGCCGTGGTGAAGGGCCACGGCCACGAAGACGCGGTCCACCTCGGCGGCGGGATCATCGCCTGGGCGCAGCGGATCGACCCGGCGATGCCCACCTACTGACGCATGTCCTGGGCGAAGCCGGTGCGCCTCCGAACCGGAAGAAACCGGTCGAGCGGATGATCTCCTCCAGCTCGGCCCTGTCGACACCGGCATAGTCAGCAGCTGTCCTGTATTTGGCAAAAAGTACCCGAGTAACCATATTGACCCTTTTGTCCGTACACTGCGCGGAGAGGATCGTTGCGACCAGCAGCTCCAGCGGGTTGCCGAAGTCGAGTTCGCAATGGGCGTCGGGATAGGTTTCCGCCAGGATTCGGGTCATTCTCCGAGCTCGGCGAACCAGAGCGAGCCGGGACTCCCCAGCGGAGGTTACTTTGCGGGGCACCCCGACGGCCTACGCGGACGGGCTCCATGAGACCCGCTTGGTGCGGTACGTCACAATGTCTAGCAGTGAGCGCGATCCCAGGTGTGGAGCGCAGTCGTGTTGGCGCGACCACTGGAGCGAGGAGGCACCGTGAACACCGACGATGTGCTGGGCAAGGCCCCTTTGTTCTCCGCGCTCGACCGTGAGAGCGCGGCCGCGCTCCGTACGGGGATCTCGGAGCTCGAGCTCCACAAGGGGCAGACGCTGTTCAGCGAGGGCGAGACGGGCGACAGGCTTTACGTCGTGCTGGACGGCAAGATCAAGTTAATTCGCACGGCCCCCGACGGCCGCGAGAACCTGCTCAGCGTGCTCGGCCCTAGCGAGATGTTCGGCGAACTGTCCCTGTTCGACCCCCGCCCCCGCACGGCCAGCGCGATCGCCCTGACCGACGTGCGCCTGGCCGGTCTCGGCCACGACGACCTGCGGCCCTGGCTGACCGGACGTCCGGAGGTGGCCCTCCACCTGCTGCGTGCCCTCGCGCAGCGGCTGCGACGCACCAACGACGTGATGGCCGACCTCGTCTTCACCGACGTCCCCGGGCGGGTCGGCAAGGCGCTGCTCGACCTCGCCGAGCGCTTCGGGCAGCGCACCGAGGAGGGCCTGCGGGTCCATCACGACCTCACCCAGGAGGAGCTGGCGCAGTACGTCGGCGCCTCGCGCGAGACCGTCAACAAGGCCCTCGCCGACTTCGCCCAGCGCGGCTGGCTGCGCATCGAGGCCAAGGCCGTCGTCATCATGGACGCCGACCGCCTCTACAACCGTTCGAGATAGGCGAGCTGCGCCCGCACGGACATCTCCGCCGCGGGCCACAGCTCCTCGGCCAGCCCTGCGTAGACGACCCGCACGATCTCTCGCGGCGTACTGGCGCCCTCGCGCCGCGCCTGCCTGATCTGGTCCAGGCGCTCGCGCCGGTGGGCGATGTAACCGTCGAGCGCCGCGATCGGCTCCGGCAGCACCGGCCCGTGACCCGGCAGCAGGACCGTGGCCGCCATGATCTCCGCGCTCGCCCGAAGGCGGTCGAGGCTGCGCAGGTAGTCGCCCAGGTCGCCGTCGGGCGCGATCACCGTGGTCCCCCTGCCGAGGATCGTGTCCCCGGTCAGCATGGCCCCGTCGGCCGGCAGCCAGAAGCACAGCGAGTCGAACGAGTGGCCAGGCGTGCCGACGACCCTGAGCTCCAGGCCGCCCGCCGGCACCACGTCCCCGTCCTCCAGCCCTTCGTCCCCGAGAACGTGCCGGGGGTCCAGGGCCCGTACCGGGGCACCGGTCATCTCGGCGAACCGCCTGGCTCCGCCGCTGTGGTCCTCGTGCCCGTGCGTGAGCAGGATCGCCTCGATCCGCCGGCCGGCAAGATGGCCGGCCACGCGGAGAAGGTGTTCCTCCTCGTCCGGGCCGGGATCCACGACCAGTACGGCTTCCGCCTCGGGCTCGCCGATGACCCAGGTGTTCGTGCCGTCCAGGGTCATCGGGGACGCGTTGGGCGCCAGCAGGTTGGTCGCACGCGCCGTACCCGACCCGTCCGGGCCGCTCAGGGGGATTCGGAGACCGCTCATGACATTCGATAATCCTCGCCCGGTATGACCAGCCACATCTCGCCGTCCACCTCGGCGGCCCGCGGCTGGAAGGTCACGATCTCGCGCTCGCACGCCAGCACCGCGGCGACGTCGTCGTACGCCGCCAGCTCGGTCAGGGTGCGCAGGGTCGGGGGCATGAGGAAGATCTGCCCCTCCTTCGCGCGGCCGAGCGCCCGCGCCGGCCGCAGCCACGCGACCTCGTCGGCCTCGCCGCCCACGTCGCGCGTGCGCTGGCCGGGCGGCATCGCGGCCACGAAGAACCTGGTGTCGAACCGCTTGTGCTCGACCTCCGGCGTGATCCAGTGCGCCCAGGGCCTGAGCAGGTCGGCGCGCAGGACCAGGCCTCGCTTGTTCAGGAAGTCGCCGAGCGACAGGCGCCGGTCGATCAGCGCCTCGCGGTCGGCCTCCCAGTCGTCGCCCGTGGTGTCCGCGACGACCGTGTCCGCGCTCGGGCCTGCCAGCAGGACCCCGGACTCCTCGAAGGTCTCGCGTACGGCCGCGCAGACCAGGCCGCGCGCGGTGTTCGTGTCGGCTCCGAAGACGCGGCCCCAGATCTCGGGCGCGGGCCCGGCCCAGGCGACCGCCTGATCGGCGTCACGCGGGTCCACCGAGCCGCCGGGGAAGACGTACGCGCCCGCGGCGAAGGCCATGCCGGCCTTGCGCCGGATCATGTAGACCTCAAGGGACGAGGCTTCCCCCGGCCCGCCGAGGTCCTGGATCCGGCGCAGGAGCACCACGGTCGCGGCGTCTCTGGCGGGCACGGGGGCGATCTCGCCCGAAAGGATCGCACGGGCGCGCTCGCCGAACTCGCCGGGCAGCGGGATGCCGTTCATGCCACCTCCATGATCCAACCGAATCAAGCTCGGCTGGACCATGGTGTCACGATCAGCGCACTTCGGCGATGAGCTCGACCTCGACCGACGCGTCCAGCGGCAGGGCGGCGACGCCGACGGCGCTGCGGGCATGACGGCCGGCGTCCCCGAGCACCTCGCCGAGCAGCTCGCTGGCCCCGTTCACGACGTGCGGCTGCCCGGTGAAGCCGGGGGCGCTCGCGACGAACCCGACGACCTTGACGATGCGCACGACCTGCGACAGGTCACCGGCCACGGAGGCCACCGCCGCGAGGGCGTTGAGCGCGCAGATGCGGGCCTGCTCCTTGGCCTGGTCGGGGTCGACCTCGGCGCCGACCTTGCCGGTGACGGCGAGCTTGCCGTCGACCATCGGAAGCTGCCCGGAGGTGTAGACGTAGTTCCCGGTGCGTACGGCCGGCACGTAGGCGGCCAGCGGCTTCACGACCTCCGGTAGGGTCAGCCCTAGCTCCGCCAGGCGCTCCTCGGGAGTGCTCACTCCTTCTCCCGCTTCATGTAGGCGACGAGCTGCTCGGGGTTCGGACCCGGGATCACCGTGACGAGCTCCCACCCGTCCTGACCCCAATTGTCCAGGATCTGCTTGGTGGCATGGGTCAGCAGAGGGACCGTCGAATATTCGTAGCGCTTCATGGTGGCACTGTAGACGGGAGAGAGGGGATCAGGTGGCGGTGCTCCCCCTGTTCCCTTCCACCTCATGGGTCACAGCGTCCCCTTCCACGGATGAGCTCCCCCACCACCGGCACGCGGCTATTGTGACGATCCGCATATCGACCTTTTGCCGGTGATCGACAATGCCGAGAAAGCGGGACGAATCTCGTACCGGGTGAAGGGCCGGGACGACGTCCGGCTCATGCTCCCCTGGCCCGTGGCGCCAGCACGAGCGGAGCGGATCGGCGATCGTCCGCGCGAGGTCCCCATTGTCGTGGCCTCCCTTTACGCGGGCGGTCAGGGGGCCCGGCAAAACGCGTTTCCCAGCCAATCGGGGTGTGAGGTGCGTCGCAAGCCCGTTCCGAAAGCCGGGCACGGCGAATCGCGAAGTAACCGTTGGGTAGCCTTCGGAACGTGAGCGCTCGCGACACCGATTGGGACGGCGTACGACTTCATGTCGTAACCGGCAAGGGTGGCACCGGAAAGACGACGGTGGCAGCCGCGCTGGCCCTTGCCCTGGCGGCGGGCGGCCGGAGGGTGCTGCTCGTGGAGGTGGAAGGCCGGCAGGGCATCGCCCAGGTCTTCGACACCCCGCCCCTGCCGTACGAGGAGCGGAAGATCGCCGTGGCACCGGGCGGCGGCGACGTGTACGCGCTCGCCATCGACCCCGAAGAGGCCATGCTCGAATACGTCGAGATGTTCTACGGCATGAAGCGGGCGGGCAAGGCCCTGAACAAGATCGGCCTGGTGGACTTCGCGACGACCATCGCCCCTGGCCTCCGGGACGTGCTCGTGACCGGCAAGACCAGTGAGGCCGTACGACGTCGCGACAAGTCCGGAAGGCGGGTGTATGACGCCGTCGTCATGGACGCGCCGCCCACCGGCCGTATCACCAGGTTCCTCAACGTCACATTAGAAGTGGCCGGTCTCGCCCGCATCGGTCCGGTGAAGAACCACGCCGACCTGGTCCGCGGCGTGGTCGCCTCCCCGGAGACCGCTGTGCACTTCGTCACGCTGCTGGAGGAGATGCCGGTCCAGGAGACGCTGGACGGCATCGACAACCTCCGTGCCGCCAAGCTGCCCGCGGGCGGCATCTTCATCAACATGGTCCGCCCCGAGCTGCTACCCGAAGCGACACTCGAAGCCGCCATGAAGGACAGGTTCGACCCCGCCGAGCTGGCGCTCGGCCTCAAGGCCGCGGGCCTCGCCGACGGCACGTCCGACGCGTCCGCGATCGCCGAGGCGCTCGCGGAGGAGATCTCCGAGCACGCCCAGCGCAACCGCCTGGAGCGCCGCGAGAGGCAGGCGCTCGCGGAGGCGAAGGTCCCGCACTACGAGCTGCCGCTGCTCACCGATGGCGCCGACCTCGCCGGTCTGTACGAGCTGGCCGAAGCGATCCGTTCCCAGGGAGCAGCGTGAAGTCTCAGACGGGCAACGCCGCCCGCACGTCACCAGCCGAGGGCACCGTCCCGGCGGGCCACCAGTCTCCCGTTCTCGACATGGACGCCGTGCTCGACGACCCGGGCACGCGCATCGTCGTGTGCTGCGGCTCGGGCGGCGTGGGCAAGACCACGACCGCGGCGGCGCTCGGCCTCCGGGCGGCCGAACGGGGCCGGCGCGTGGTCGTGCTCACGGTCGACCCCGCGCGGCGCCTGGCCCAGTCGATGGGGCTCACCGAGCTCGACAACACGCCGCGCGTGGTCGCCGGGGTCGGTGGCTCCGGCGAGCTGCACGCGATGATGCTCGACATGAAGCGGACGTTCGACGAGATCATCGAGGCGCACGCCGATCCAGAACGCGCCCGGCAGATCCTGACCAACCCGTTCTACGAGTCGCTGTCGTCCAGCTTCTCCGGGACGCAGGAGTACATGGCGATGGAGAAGCTCGGGCAGCTACGCCGCTCGGACGAATGGGATCTGATCATCGTCGACACCCCGCCGTCGCGGTCGGCGCTCGACTTCCTCGACGCACCCGAGCGGCTGGGACGCTTCCTCGACGGGCGGCTCATCAGGATCCTGATGGCTCCCGCCAAGGCCGGAGGCCGGAGCGCGTTCAAGCTGCTCAACGCCGGTTTCGGTCTTGTGGCGGGCGCGCTGACGAAGATCTTGGGCGCGCAGTTCCTCAAGGACATCCAGACGTTCGTCGCGGCCCTCGACGCCGTATTCGGCGGGTTCAGGCAGCGCGCCGACCAGACGTACAGGCTGCTCCAGGCCCCCGGAACCGCGTTCCTCGTCGTGGCCGCGCCCGAACGGGACGCGATGCGGGAGGCCTCGTACTTCGTGGAGCGACTGGCCGAGGAGAGCATGCCCCTGGCCGGTCTGGTGATCAACCGGGTCCATCGGTCCCCGGCGCCGGCCCTCTCGGCCGCCCGTAGCGCGGCGGCCGCCGAAGACCTCGAATCGCGTGGTGAACACGAACTGACGTCCGCCGTGCTGCGGCTTCACGCCGGACGTATGCAGCTCGCCGCGCGCGAGCATCGTGAGCAGGAGCACTTCGCCTCGGCACACCCCACTGTGCCGATCTCTCAAGTGCTCGCGATGCCGGAGGACGTGCACGATCTCGCGGGTCTGCGCAAGATCGGTGAACTCCTCGCGTCATGAGGTGAAAACCGTTACATGATGTCGCGGTCGCTACACGACCACGCGGATGACCCTGATGACGAGGGGCCGTGCATGGCCCCTCGCGTAGTGACGCCGGGCATGAGACGGACACCGCCCCAGCCCCTGAACTCAGCCGGCAATCAGCTCGTTGGTCCGCTCGTACTCTTCCTTCGCGACCTCCAGCAGGTCGCGCCAAGACGTCACATCCGGCCGTCGCCTGAGCAGCGCACGCCGCTCTCGCTCGGTCATCCCGCCCCACACCCCGAACTCGATGCGATTGTCCAGTGCATCCGCGAGGCATTCGGTACGGACCGGGCATCCTCGGCAGATGAGCTTCGCCCTGTTCTGGGCGGCACCCTGGACGAACAACGCGTCAGGATCCGCGCCCCGACAGGCGGCACGGGAGGTCCAATCCGTGATCCACATTTCGACCCCACTCCCCTATAGGTGGTCAGTCGTCACTTGGCGGCCGACGGGCGCGGGCGTCGAGCCTCCTTATTCAGTTGCCGCAGAGGAGAACGTACGCAACCAGACGTTCGGACCGACAGACCCCGGGCGGGTCAATTTCCCACATGGTCATGTCAGGCCATGTGGCCGGGAATGACTAGTCCTCCCCTCCGCGAGTCGCCGACGAGTCAATGCGAAATGGACTTTGAGTACCTATTGAGTCAGCGACTCGGCATACGCTTGGTCCCGTGCAAGCTCAAGGCAAAGCCCACGGGTCGGTGTTCGGGAACCTCCTCCGCCTGATCGGAGCCGCCGTCGCGGCGGGGGTGCTGGCCGCCGCCATCGCCCTGCCCGCCGTGGGCGGAGCCGGCGTGGGGGTCAAGGGTGCCACCGATGTGCTGAACCTGAAGCCCGAAGACCTCAAAGAGCCGCCGCTACCCGAGAAGACGGAGATCCGCGACTCCAGCGGCAAGCTGATCGCACAGTTCTACTACCAGAACCGCGAGTCCGTGCCACTGGAGAAGGTCGCCCCGATCATGCGGGACGCGATCATCTCCATCGAGGACTTCCGCTTTTATGAGCACGGCGCCCTCGACCTTGAGGGCTTCGCCCGCGCGATGATGAAGAACTTCCAGTCCGGCGGCGTCGCCCAGGGCGGGTCCTCGATCACCCAGCAGTACGTCAAGCAGGTGCTGCTCAACAAGGCGGAGACCGACGAGGAGAAGCTCGCGGCCATCGCCCCGACGGTCCCCCGCAAGCTCAACGAGCTCCGGTACGCCATGGCCGTCGAGCAGAAGTACACCAAGGACCAGATCCTTGAGCGATATCTCAACATCGCGTACTTCGGCGCCAGCGCGTACGGCATCCAGGCCGCGTCCAAGCGGTTCTTCGACAAGCCCGCCTCCAAGCTGACCCTCGAACAGGCGGCCACGCTCGCCGGGGCCGTGCAGAACCCCAACGCGACCGACCCGAACCTCGGCAAGCAGCACAAGGCCGCCCTGCTGGCGCGGCGCAACGTCGTCCTCGACCGGATGGCGGAGCTGCGCAAGATCACGCCTGAGGAGGCCGCCACCGCGAAGGCCAAGAAGCTGGTCTACAAGGACATCTCGATCCCCGGCGGCTGCGAGCAGAGCAACTACCCGTACTTCTGCCTGTACGTCCAGCACGAGATCCTGAACGACAAGCAGTTCGGCAAGACCGAGAAGGCCCGCAAGGAGTTCCTCAACCGGGGTGGGCTGGTCATCAAGACCACCCTGGACACGAAGATACAGAAGGCCGCCGACAAGGCCATCAAGAAGTGGGTCTACGCCTCCGACAAGCCCGTCGCCGCCGAGGCGCTGGTCGAGCCGGGCACCGGTGCCATCAAGGCCATGGCGGCCAGCCGCAAGTTCGGCAGCAGCAAGAAGAAGAACGAGTCCAACTACAACCTGGTCGCCGACGTCGCGCACGGCGGCGGCACGGGCTTCCAGGCGGGTTCGACCTTCAAGGCCTTCACGCTCGCCACGGCGCTGAAGGAGGGCCTGCGGTACGGCGACGGCATCGACGCGGGCAGCAGCTTCCAGGCGAGCGGCTACAGCGACTTCAAGAACTGCAAGGGCGAGAACGTCGGCGACCCGACCCACGTCGCGCACAACTCCGAGGGCGGCGGCGGCTTCAAGACCCTCCAGACCGGCACCTGGGGATCGGTCAACACGTTCTTCCTGGGCCTTGAGAAGAAGGTCGGGCTCTGCGACGTCGTCAAGACGGCCAAGGACCTCGGCATCAAGCGCGCCGACGGCGGGAAGCTCCGGGAGGTCGAGACCTTCACCCTCGGCGTCAACGAGATGGACCCCATCACCGTGGCCAGCGCCTACGCCACCTTCGCGGCCCGCGGCAAGTACTGCGAGCCCATGGCGATCACGGCGATCACCGACCGGGACGGCAAGACCACCAACTTCAAGCCCAGCTGCAAGCAGACGCTCGACGAGAAGGTCGCCGACGCGGTGAGCGGCATCCTGTCCGGAGTGTTCACCAAGGGCACGATGAGGGCCGTCGGCGGCATCGGCCGGGACGCCGCGGGCAAGACCGGCACCACCGACGGATCCATGACCGCCTGGTTCGCCGGCTACACCCCGGACCTCGCCGGAGCCGTCAGCCTCGGTGACCCGCGCGGCTCGTACACCCACCCGCTGCGCAATATCACCATCGGCGGCAACTACTACGGTGAGGTGTTCGGCGCCACGATCTCCGGTCAGATCTGGAAGGCCACGATGATCAGCGCTCTGAAGGACATCCAGGCCTCGTCCTTCACCCCGCCGGACATGAGTCAGTTCGGCGGCTGCAGCGGCGGCTGCGCGCCCAAGCCCCCGAAGAAGCCGATCGACAACAACGGCAACGCCTACCCCGTCCCGGACGGCAACGGCAACGGCCACGGCAACGGCAACGGCGGTGGAGGCCGGAACGGCGGCAACGGCGGGAACAACACCGGCATCGACCCGGTCGCCACCACCGCCCCGAACACCGGCATCGACCCGGTCGCCACCACCGCCCCGAACACCCGCAACGGCTGACCAACGAAAGGTGCCCCCACAGATGAACTCTGCGGGGGCACCTTTCGGCTTATACAGGCATACGCATCGACTCATACAGGCACACGCGCGGACGCCACCGTCCAGCCCGCTCAGCCCGCGTAGTCGCTCAGCCCGCCAGACGGGCGCGGACGGCCTGGGCGACCCTGCCGCCCTCCGCGCGCCCCGCCACCTTCGGGTTGAGGACCTTCATGACCTGGCCCATGGCCTTCGGCCCCTCAGCGCCGCTCTCAGCGATGGCCTCCCCGACCAGGCGGTCGAGCTCCTCGTCGCTCAGCTGCGCGGGGAGGTACTCCTCGAGCACGGCGTGCTCGTCCTGCTCCGCCTGCGCCTGCTCGGCCCGTCCCGCGCCCGCGAACGCCTCTGACGCCTCCCGGCGCTTCTTGGCTTCCCTCGTCAGCACCTTGACGATCTCGTCGTCGGAGAGCTCGCGCGCCGTCTTGCCCGCGACCTCCTCGGTGCTGACGGCCGCCAGGGCCATGCGCAGCGTTCGGGTCCGCACCTCGTCACGTGCCTTCATCGACGTCGTGAGGTCGGCCTTCAGCTTGTCCTTCAAAGCACTCATGGTCACCATCTTGCCGTGTCGCCGCAGCCCGATCGCCGTCATTTCCCCTGAGCCGGCTTCCGCCCCTCAAGATCCGCGTCCCTTCAAGGACCTCAGAACGTCACAGAGGGCTTCCACCGCGTTCCAAGGCGCGAACCCCTTTCTCCTCGTTGGGAGGCAGCATGCCGTGCCCTCAGGCATCATGAAGGGGTGAGGAAAGCTGCCGCGATACCCCTGTCCTTGCTGGGCCTCGGCGTTGCCGGGATCGGCTACGCCTCGGTCATCGAGCGCAACTGGTTCCGGCTCAGGCGCTTCGACGTGCCGGTCCTCGACCCGGGGCAGCGGCCGGTGCGCATCCTGCAGATCTCCGACCTGCACCTCACGCCCGGACGCACCCGCCTGATCAACTGGGTCCGCTCGCTGGAGGCGCTCGATCCCGACCTCGTGGTCAACACGGGTGACACCCTGGCCCATCCGGACGCTGTGAGCTCTTACCTGCACGCGGTCGAGCCTTTGCTGTCCCGGCCCGGCCTGTTCGTGTACGGGTCGAATGACCTTTACGCGCCCAAGCCCAAGAACCCCGCCCGCTACCTCTGGCGCTCGTCCAAGAACGACAGGCGCCAGCACATTCCCAACCTCCCGTGGGACGAGCTGGGCGCCGGTATGACCGCCGCGGGCTGGCTCGACATGAACAACACCACCGCGCGGGTCAAGGTGGGCGATCTTGACGTGTTCGTGGGCGGCATCCACGACTCCCACATCAACCGCGACCGGTACGACCAGATCGCCGGCCCCGCTCCCACCGACGCCGACCTGCGGCTGGGCGTCATGCACTCCCCCGAGCCCAGCAACATGTCGCGCTTCGCCGACGACGGCTACCAGTTGCTCCTCGCGGGTCACACCCACGGCGGCCAGCTGTGCATCCCGTTCTACGGGGCCTTGGTGACCAACTGCGGCATCGACCGCGCCCGGGTGAAGGGCCTGCATCGCCACGAGTCCGCCTGGCTCCACGTCTCCGCCGGCCTCGGCACCTCCCCCTACGCCCCGGCGCGCTTCGCCTGCCCGCCCGAGGCGACCTTGCTCACCCTAGTCCCCCGCCGCCCCACACGCCCCTGACGTACGACTCCACGCGATCTCACATCGCCTGACGCAGCACGCTCTTTCGCCCCTCCCGGATGACGCGAGCACCACCAAAGTCCGCTAGACTCGTGCGAGCACAAGCAAAGCGCCTGTGCACCGGGGTGTAGCGCAGCTTGGCAGCGCGCTTCGTTCGGGACGAAGAGGCCGTGGGTTCAAATCCCGCCACCCCGACTCGGAAATTGCAGGTCAAGGGCCTGATCGCTGGAGACAGCGATCAGGCCCTTGATCGTTCGTTAGCGTGGCGTTAGTGGTTTGAACCCGATCACGTAACCGTTAGCAACCCCAGGCAGCCCTAAAAATCACCCGCTCCGGCACCCGATTGAACCTCGGCCCCAGGTGTCCAATGCGGGTCCATTAGCTCCGCGGTCCTACCCACCGCCCACTCGTGTCGGCGCTGCCCGACTCGCAGCCCGGCCGCCCCTGCCTCCACGGGGTGGATCCTCATGGCCGACGTCATCGTGGAAGGTACGATCTACGCCGTTGTCTGGTGGCCGCTCCGGGGTGGCCAGGCGAGTGTAGGTGTCCCCGTTACGCAGGTGAGCCAGTACCAGCAGCGCCTGCTGCCCGGGCTTCAGGCGCCGCCACCGACTGCGGCGCTCAGCGCGGCGGACGCGGATGAGCTCGGCCAAACGGGCAAGAGGGCGGTTCGACAGGGGAATCGCGGCAGGGCAAGAGAGCAACGAGGCTCCCGGTTGGGGCATCGGATCTTTGGTCGACTGCTGTCTTACCGGGAGCTCCACCTCACCCCCCCAACTTGTCCGGCCCGCCCGCCTCCTGCGTCCACCCTGACCAGTGTGATCAGGATGTGAATGGCACAGTGTGCATGACGATTACTCCAACTGATCATGCGGCGACGCGACCAGGCCCGCTCTCGGCCTGAGGCCTGGGCTGACCGGCTGGCCTCTCCAGCTCAAGCCAACTACTCGACGCGGCGCTCGGCGACGGGCAAGGCTGGGACGCAGGGCTCGGCGCCCTGCCGAAGGACGATAGGGCCGCGGCGGCCTGGCGGCGGCACCTGCGTCGCCGCGTACCACGACCGCTACGGCATCACTGGTTCGACACCGCTCCGCGCGCCCGCCGAGAACGACGCACAGAAGATCGACGCCGCCAGAGCTCGCACCGCGTTTGACCGAGCACGGAACGTCGCCGACGCAGAACAGCGGACACAAGAGCCCGCCCGCCGCACCGGACCGGAACGGGTCGGGCCGACGCTGTAGCGACTAATGGGCGAATCAGGACTCCGACCCCTTGGCACGCGTGCCGCGCCCTGATCAATAGTCCGCGCTGTGGACGTGCAGAAGCGCTCTCAGCTACGCTCTACACGGGCAGCCTGGACTGCCTCTCTCCGAGTCTGAGTCTCCACGCGGCGAAGACGTCTAGGACAACGGTGGCCGATCCAGAGAAGCACCACCTGATGGATCGAGATCTCTCTCATGTCAGGGCTGGCAGGCGTGGGTGCATAGTCCGGAACAGAGATTGAGATGACCTCCAACAACCACGCTCAGAATCGTGGGCTCCAGAAGGATGCGCGCGCGTGGGCAGACTTCACGGGCACGACATACAACGCTGCGCTGCGGCAGATGGGTTCCCCTCTGGCTCAGGGGCTCCTCGGTGAACGAGTCAGCGCACGGCGGCTGATCGCCGCCCTCAACGATCACGAACTGATCGGTTCACGCGGCGGCGATCCCGTCCTCGGCGAGAACGGCTTCTTCTCGGAAGCGCCGTGGCACTTCAACGGCGAAATCGACTTCATCGAGCTCGCTCTCATTACGGACATGCTCCGGATGTTCACACCTATCTCGGACGCCACGACGCCGGAGGTGAACAGCTACTCCTTGAAGCACACCGCGGAGGGGTTCCTTAGCCCGCATTGCTCCTACGTGTCCAACGGCCGACTGATCTGGGCCGCAGCAGCGCTGGGACTCCGGATCGCCGACCCGGATGGTGACGGCCCGAACCTTCTGATCGGTGTGTCGGAGCGCGAGCACGACTACGTGCGCCGGATGGTCGGCCCTCGGCAGACCCAACCGCATGCGGACCACTACCGCCCCGTCGGGTACGCAGACCTACAGACCGCGCTTGCGCAGGCAGCAGCGGGCAAGCTCATCACAGGTCGCTGGATCCGGCCGACTCTTGTGGTCGAGGCAGCTCCGTTCCACGACTGGCTGATTCTGCAGGCCGGCCGAAACGACGTCGTAGGCGATCTCGCGCGTGACTACTCCGCAGGAGTCCGAGACAGCGACCACCGCATCGCACGCACTCCCGACGAGCTACTGGCGATCTTCCACGAAGTTTCGCACTCGCCCGGGGCCTACGACGCCGTAGTGAGCACGATCGCGGAGTGGATGAGGACGGTGCCATCATCGGCACCCATTCGTACTGAGCCGATCGGCGGAGTCGCGCACGAGCACGAGGGATGGGGCGCGGGTGCCGGGACCGTGGAGCGCTATGAGTACAACAACAACGCAGGCTCTGGCATGGCGCGGTCAGACACAGAGGCCGGATCTTTAGGCCCCCTTTCCGGCCCGCAGCCCCGATCTCGTGGACTGCCTCCGCCACGCGGTGGTGAGAATCGCACGTCCGATTTGGGACGGCGGCCCGGGGAGACGGACCGGTGGCAGGACCGACACCGCGCCTCGGGCCGACCGCACGAGGCCGCAATCCGAATCCCCGGCACCGAGCGCACAGCACGAGATCGGCACCGGGGAGGGATGTAGCGCGGTTACGTCGAGACGACCGTTAGACGGCCGTGCGCGACCACTGCTGGTTGGTGCCGGTGTTGCACGGATACTGCTTGAGGATCACACCATCCGCGGTCGATGCGGACGGTACGTCCACGCATTTGCCGCTGTGTCGTGCCCGGAGCTGAAAGTAGCCGCCGTTGGCGACCATCTGGAACTGCTGGTTGGTGCCGGTGCCGCAGGTGTACTGGATGAGTTCGGCGCCGTCGGCGGTTGAGGCGCTTGTCACGTCGAGGCACTTTCCGCTGTGGCGGCTGATGATGCGCCAGTAGCCGCTGCCGGCGTCCTGGAACTTCCACTGCTGCCACGCGTTGCCGCTGTACGTGTACTGGTCGACGCGCGCGCTGTTGTTGGTGCTCGCTTGTTGGACGTCCATGGCCTTGCCGCTGTGGCGCACGTCGATCCTGTAGAACGTTTCCGGCTCTGGCGTGGGGGTGGAGCCGCCGGTGGTGTCGCCCCAGGCGTAGCGGACGCGGTCGGCGCCGGAGGTGTTGCGGATGGTCAGGTTGAGGTCGGTGCCGCTGCCACCCAGGGCGTACATCGAGTAGTGGTCGTAGCCGAGGCCTGCGGTTATCTTGCCGCCGAGGGCGGGCCAGTAGGTGCCGCCCATCTGGTTGTCACGCATCACCTGGGCCACAGCGCGGAGGTAACGCACGAAGTTGTCGGTGCTGTTCGCGTCGCCGTAGTTGAGGCCATCGGACATCGGTGCCCCGAACTCGGTCGCGACCGCGCGGGAGGCGCAGTTGCCCAGACGCGTCTGAATGTGGCTTCGGAAGGCGTCGTAGGTCATCGCGCTGTAGAAGAAGGCGTAGTAGTGGAAGGACAGCAGCGTCGAGTTGAAGCGGCTGTCGTTGCAGATGTCCCGCAGGTCCTGGCTGAAGCCGGTGCCGCCGATGAGCACCCGGCCGGGAACCGCCGAGGTGTGCGAGCTGAGCCAGTTGGCTGCGACGTTGCGCCAGTCCGCCGATGAGTAGCCGTGCGGCTCGTTCATCGGCTCGAAGTAGACGTTGCTGTTCGAGCCGTAGGTGTTGATCACGCTGGACCACATCGCGTTCCATGCGGCGAGGTTCGTGATCTTGCCGCCGGAGGCGGCACCGTCCTCCCAATAGGCCAGGATGACCTTGAATCCACGTTCGGTGGCGGCGTCGATGGCGCCGCGGTAGGAATTCCACCAGGTCGTGTTGGCCACAGTGTGGGTGTTGATGGGCAACCGGACGGTGTTGACCCCCATGGTGGAGGCCATGTCGTCGTAGAGGGCGTTGGCCTTGGCCCGTACCGTCGCGTTGCTGTCGGACTGGCTCAGGCCCTGCACGACGAGCGGGCCGGTGCTGAAATTGTCACCCAGCACGGCCCAGTTCATGCCTCGGAATTGGCTGGTGGCGGCATTGGCCGACGACGCGGGGACGAGGGCTGCCACTGCGGTGAGCGCGGTCAGCACAAGGGCGATCAGCAACTGGCGCAACGACCGGATGCTCCGCGATGGTCCTGATGAGTAACCATCGGACGCCATGCTCAGTGCCATGAAATGTCCCATCACTAGATCTAAATTGCTGGGTCAAACTTTGACTTGTGCGCATTGTTAGCGCTAACAAATAAATCCCGCTCACCCACGGAGGCCTCACGCTAGAGAGGAGGCGGGAGTGCGTCAACAGAAAGGGAGACGACTTGCTCGAACCGCTGGTCCGTGACGGACACCGCTGTAAATTTCAGGCAGGCTCCTGGTCACGCCAACGCCCCGATGGTGCAACTCCACCGCGCCTCGGCCACACGTTGCGCTTTCCGATCGCGGCCCGGTCGGTGCAGGGTACGAACAGGATCGCCTGCCGCCCGGGGGCGCTGCGGCCTACCAGGCCGAGGGCCGTCCCTGCTGGACACCCGGAGGGACGCTGATCCTGGAGGAGGAGATCGGGCCGATCGGCGTGGAGGCCGACGGCGCGTTCAGCCGCGTCGCCACCGCCGCACCGTTCGAGGCTCCCGATTTCGAACCGTGACCCGAGGAGCATGGCCACGGCGGGCCAGTGGCGATGGCTCTGTCACTGCCGCAGGAGGACATCGTCGACTGCTGGTACGGCAGCCCTTGACTGAGGAGGTTCCGCTGTGTGCGGGACCGGACGCGTGCCGTCCAAAATGGAGCAGTGGATCTGGGATCACACGTCGGCAAACGGACTGGACCTGCGCTACACGCACGACGGGAACCCTCTATCGACGGACCTCGGACTCGTGATGCGTGTGCAGCGGGCAGGCGACGTTGTCATCAGCCGGCCACTTTGGGGAGTCCCCGAGAGTGCGTCCGAGTTCGCGCCGTTGATGGCACGCCTGCCGTGCCGTGCGGGATCAGCGAGCGGTGGTGACGGTCTTTAGGCGGTCAAGCGTGGTGCGCATGGTCTGCGACAGGTCTGCGCCATGCGGCTCGCTGACCCAGCGTTCGAACGCGATGCGGAGCACGACGATTCCTGTCTCGGCCGTCAGACTCGCGTCCGGCTCGGGGACGCCGCGTCGGCGTAGGCCCTCGGCGAGGGCGGCGGATAGTGACGCCAACTTGATCAGTTCGCGTTCCCGCAGTTCCGCGTTGGTGTTGATGACTGAGTGGCGCTGTCGGGAGTGCTCGCGGTGCTGCCCCAGCGCCGTGGCGGCGGCGTCGAGGACGGCCGAGACGACCTGCATGGGTGAGGCGGAGTTCGGGGCTGCCTCGAGCGCACGCATGAGGTGTTCTTGCAGGTCGGCCGAGCCTGCGAACAGCACCTCGCGTTTGTCCGCGAAGTAGCGAAAGAACGTCCTCGCCGTGAGTCCGGCCCGCTTGGCGATCTCGGCAACGGTCGTCTGCTCGAAGCCGCGCTCGACGTAGAGCTGCATCGCCGCCTCGCGGAGCCGGCCGCTCGCGTCTGCCTCCCATCGCCCCATGGCAGAAGTCTAGTCATGTCACTTGATGACATCACCTGCTATGGTGATGTCATCAAGTGACATCACCGGTTGCCTTGTCGAGCGGCCGGTCCTGTGGAGGTCTTCATGCGTATCTTCGTCACCGGCGCAACCGGGTGGATCGGCTCCGCCGTCATCCCCGAGCTTCTCAATGCCGGGCATCAGGTTCTCGGCCTCGCGCGTTCCGACACCGCCGCCGCGTCGGTCGCCGGGCTCGGCGCCGAGGTGCAGCGCGGCGACTTGGCCGATCTCGACAGCCTGCGTGCCGGGGCAGGCGCCTCCGACGGCGTGGTCCACCTCGGGTACAACCACGACTTCTCCCGGATGGAGGCGGCGGCGCAGACTGACCTGGCGGCGATCAACGCGATCGGCGCGGAACTGGCGGGCACCGACCGGCCGTTCGTGGTCGCCTCGGGCGTGCTCGGCCTCGCGTCCGGCCGGGTCGCGACCGAGCGGGACATGCCTGATCCGGGCCTCCACCCGCGGACCGCCGGCGTTGAGGCGGCCATGTCCTTCGCCACGCGCGGCGTGCGCTCATCGTCCGTGCGGTTCGCTCCCACCGTCCACGGTCCCGGCGATCACGGCTTCGTGGCCGTCCTGGTCGGCATCGCCCGTGAGAAGGGTTTCTCCGGCTACATCGGCGACGGCAGCAGCCGGTGGGCCGCAGTGCATCGGCTCGACGCCGCTAACCTCGTCCGTCTCGCCGTGGACAAGGCGCCGACCGGCGCGGCACTGCACGCTACCGCCGAGGAAGGCGTGCCCACCCGCGTCATCGCCGACGCGATCGGTCGCGGCCTCCACCTACCGGTGGTCCCCATCCCCGCCGACCAGGCCAGCGACCACTTCGGGTGGATGGCGCGCTTCTTCGGCCTCGACGGCCCGGCGTCGAGCTCGGCGACCCGGCAACTGCTCGGGTGGAATCCCGTGCAACCGGGACTCATCGCCGACCTCGACGCCGGCCACTACTTCAAGCATTGACATCCTCCCCGGCGTAAACGCCGGGGACTCCCCACGTCGCCGTGGGGTTCTTACTGCTTCTGCTACGCCGCTTGCGGGTCTTAGGTTTCGGGTGGAGCCAGGGTCGGAGTTGCCTCACCTGGTCTTACCTGCCCTCGGCAGTCGTTTCGCCGTGTCCAGCCAGCCCGGCGGCCACGGTGGTGCTCATGATGCGTTGTCCCTCAAGGAGGATGTTGATCACGGCGGCGATGTCCCGATCATGGTGTTCACCGCAGGACCGGCAATCCCGTTCCCGCACATCAAGGAGGAGTTTCCCAACAGCCCCGTCCCAATGCGAACTCCCTCGCTCGGACAGCAGGATGATCTGGGTTCTTCGCGTGACCCGGGCGGGCTCGGCCTTGCACCGAGCCCGCCGCTCGAACTCCACCCGGTCCTGATCGCGTGCTGTGGTAACGCTCACCCGACTTTGCGTACGCCTTGGCGGTGAACGTCAGGAACATCCGAGGTGGACCCGTGTCACGCCGTTAGCGCTGCAGTGTCAGCACGCCCGGCCGGTAGGGCA